>DVLR01000022.1 GCA_018715425.1 Candidatus Merdenecus merdavium | reverse complement strand
TAATATATAGCATATAGTAAAAGAGTGAATGATAATACTAATTGAGGAGATATGTGATGTTATATAAAATTCTATTAGTTGATGATGAAGAAGAAGTAAGAATGAGTATGGTAAAGAAAATAGATTGGGGTTCCATTGGTTTTCAAGTAGTTGCAGAAGCTGATAATGGACAAGATGCCTTAGAAAAACTAGAAACACTGGAGCCAGATGTAGTACTAACAGATATTCGTATGCCTTATATGGACGGACTAGAGTTAGCAAGTAAGATGAAACAACGTTTTCCATTGATCAAGATCATTATATTTTCGGGTTATGATGAATTCGAGTATGCAAAGCAAGCAATTGCATCCAATGTATCGGAATATATTTTAAAGCCAATTGATGCATCTGAATTAAATAAAATATTAAGAAATATGAAGCGAACATTGGATAAAGAAATGGAGGATAGACGAGATGTGGAGTTTTTGAGACAGAAATATCTTCGAGATATACCTATTCTCAAAGAGCACTTTCTCATGGATCTTCTCAATGGAAAAATAGATAAAAGCAAAATTCAATCTTCTTTATTAGAATTTAATAGCCATCTTTACGGTGCTAAAAAATGGTCTGTAGCCAATATCAACATTCATATTTATGAAAGAACAGAATCGGGTTTTTCTGGAGAAGGGGAGCTACTTCCTATTTCGGTTACTCACATTGCTGGTGAGACAATGAAAACATTCTGTAAATATGAAATCGTACAGAGTTCCTCAGAGCTATATTTTATAGCAGGACTTTCCCAAGATCAGGATATCAGTGATCTGTTAACCGTCTATAATTCTATTTGTAAGGAGTGCAAGAAGTTTTTACATATTGATATTACCATAGGAGTGGGAATGTTATGCGATGATCTAGAAGAACTAAACAAGTCTTATCAGGAGGCAAAAGATGCAGCGGGATATGAGGCGATTGAGGGAGTCGGAAGTACCATATATATCGAGGACGTGGAGCAGGTTCGTAATCCAGATTTTATTTTAGAGGGGAATACATGTGAATTACTCATTTCATCTATAAAATTTGGCACTCATAAGGATATTGATTATGCGGTAGAAAAAATTGTAGAGCCTCTCTATACTGCCAAAATTCATAGGAGACAGTACCAAGCTTATATCATTGGAATTATGAGCGAGATTACAGATTTAATTCAAAGATACGACCTAGATGATAAGAGTATCTTTGGAAGTGATAAAGACTATTTAGAATTGATGACCGAATTAAGGGATAAGGATAAGTTGGGGAGCTGGCTTCTTAAGGTGGCAAAGAAAATAGGGGAAAATCTAAATTTGGAACGTGATAATACAATTAAAAATATTGTTTCAGAGGCAAAACTCTATATCCAGCAGAACTATATGAATCCAGATTTATCGGTGGATATCATCTGTAAACATTTAAATATCAGCTCTGCATATTTTTCCACCGTTTTTAAAAAAGAAACTGGATTGAGTTATATTAATTATTTAACAGACCTTCGCTTAAAGAATGCCGCTGAATTATTATATAAAACGGAAGATAAAACTTATATGATTGCCACTAAAGTTGGCTATACGGAACAAAATTATTTTAGTTATGTCTTTAAAAAGAAATTTGGAGTATCTCCTACGAAATACAGAAGTAGTAATAGCATGGGGAAGAAGAATGAAAAAACGGAAAAATCCATTGAAAAAAATATATGATAAAAGATATGAATTATATCATCGATTAAGCCTTAGGTATACTATTTGGGTTTCCTTTACCATTTCAGCAGTTGTGATGTCCTTATTTATCGCTATATCACTTTATAGCAGGCTGAACAATCAATTGCAAAGTACGATTCAAAAAGAGAGCCAAGGTATTATTGAACAGGTCAATAATACCTTAACTATTTATCTAAGAAATATGATGAAGGTGTCAGATTCTCTATATTATAATGTGATCAAAAATAGTGATATAGAAACCGATAATATGGAGAGTAAATTCCAGTTGCTCTATGATACAAATAGGGAATCCATGTTTAACATTGCTTTATTTGGAGAAGATGGAGAACTAATCGTTGCCACACCGGCATCGACGGTAAAGGAAAAAGTGGATGTGACAAACTCTAAATGGTATCAAGTTGCCATGGATAAGAAAGAGAATATGCATTTTTCCAATCCAGAAATACAGAATTTGTTTGAGACAACAGATGATCAGTTCCCTTGGGTAATTTCTTTAAGCAGAGCGGTGCAAGTAAATAAAGGAACTCAAACTTCTACAGGAGTGCTTTTGATTGAGTTACAGTACGGTATGCTAGAACTCATATTTAATGATGTTACCTTAGGCAATGGAGGGTATCTATATCTTGTTGATAAAACGGGAGAGATGATATATCATCCCATGGAATCTTTAATTGCATCGGGAGAATATCAAGAGAATCATGAGGTGGTTTCTCAATATAAGGATGGTATTTATGAAGAACAGTATCAAGGAGAAGATAGAGTCATCAGTGTAAAATCAGTAGGATATACTGGATGGAAGATTATAGGAGTGACTCCTCAAAAAGGGATTCAATTAAATGGGCTAAAAAACAACTTATTTATTGGATTTTTAATCTTATTTTTTACTTTCATTTTATTTCTGATCAATTCATTTATATCTTCGAAAGTATCTCTTCCAATATTGAAATTAGAAAAATCGGTAGAGTTACTGGCCAAAGGTGATCTAGAGGCAGAAATAGAAGTGATTGGTGTACATGAGGTTCATCATTTGGGAGTATCGATTCAGAAGATGGCAGCTAGAATAAAAAAGTTAATGGATGATAGTGTAAGAGCCGAGAAAACCAAGAGAAAAAATGAATTAAACGTACTACAGTCACAAATCAATCCTCATTTTCTATATAATACCTTAGATATTATTGTGTGGATGATTGAGAATGAAAAGAAATCAGAAGCGGTAAAAGTGGTCATGGCATTATCAAGGTTTTTTAGGATTAGCTTAAGTAAAGGGCAAAGTATTATATCCATAAAGAATGAAATAGAACACGTAAGAAGCTATCTCACCATTCAGAACATGAGGTTTAAAAATCGATTTAAATACTTTATAGAAATAGATGAAGAAATTGAGAAATATTCTACCATCAAACTTGTTCTTCAGCCTCTAGTTGAAAATGCCATATATCATGGAATGGAATTTATGGACGGGGATGGTGAAATTAGAATATATGCTCTAAAAGAGGAGGAGGATATTTTCATTTATATAGAAGATAATGGATTTGGTATGACAAGGGAAGTGGTAGAAAGAATCATGGAAGGCAAGGTAGATCCAAAAGGAAAAGGTTCAGGAATTGGAATTAACAATGTTAATGAAAGGATCAAATTATACTATGGTCAAGAATACGGAATCACCATTCAATCAGAACCAGATGAAGGAACAACCATTATGGTACATATACCAGCTATTCTTTACGACGAAATAAAAAAAACTGAGTAGAGGAGAGAAACCAATGGGAAAAATAGAAAAAGTGTTTTTAACGGCAACCTTCTTGGTGATGCTGGTGTTATTCATCCTTTCTTCTACGGATTGGGTGATTAAGGAGCAAGATGAAAAAGTGCATCAGATATCGGTGATTGTAAATGATTCGGTAGATGATTATTGGATGAACTATAAGAAGGGGATGGAGAAAGCAGCTAAAATATGGAATGCTGAAGTGGATTTTATCACGATTTCCTATAGGGGAGACCTTTTAAATCAAATGGAGATCATCGCATCAGAACTAGACTCTCAGGCTGATGCCTTGGTGATATCGCCAGTGGATTCGGAAATATTAAAAAGATACTTAAATGATATTTTTGTGGGTATTCCTGTGATCACCATAGGGGCAGATATAGAGGCAGAGGCAACATCTTGTAACATCGGAGCAGACTATTATGAAATGGGCAAAACCTTAGGACAAAAGATCATTCAAGACCATGATCAGGAGCCTTTGCACGTAGTAGCCATTCAACAGGGGGATAGACGCACCGATACAGATCAGCTCTATCTTGGGCTAAAGGAACAGATGGAAGAGCAGAATATAGAAGTATCTAGGATATATTCTAAGGAAAAAGTATTTGTAGAGAGTTATATTAGAAGTAAGAGGAATCAGAATGTAAAAGAAGTTTTGGTTTTTCTAGATGTTTATTCCATGGATCAGTCCATAGAATTGTTTTACAATCCTAGTGAAGAAATCTTTAAGGGTATTGATGTATATGGAGTAGGGTATAATGATAAGATTTTATATTACCTGGATAAAGAGGTATTGAAAGGGATCATTGCAGTAAGTGATTATTATATGGGATATATGAGCATAGAAAAAGCGAAAGAAATCATAAAAAATAAGTGGAACCAAAGAAGGATCATTCTAGAATATGAGTATTTAGAACCTGAGGATATCTATGATAAAGATAAAGAAGTGCTGTTATTTCCCCGATCATAGGGTAAAGTTAGGAGGAGTTTATGGAGGAAGGTAAAGGAAATAAAAGAATCTGGAAAATCAGTTTAGTCATATTTGTATTGTGTTGTATCATATTCGTACTTACGATTCCTAAAGTGAATACGAAGGAAGAGGTTGTAAAAAAAATAAAGATAGGCATTACTGGATATGACAAAAATGATACATTTGTATCTTTTATTATGAAAGGAATCGAGACAGAAGCGGCTTCTTACTCTAGTCTTAATAAAGGAAGTAATCCAGTAACTGTAAATATCGTTTATGCAGAAAAAAATCAAATGAAACAGAATGCTCAGGTAGAAAAATTTATATCTCTAGGATACGATATTATCTGTGTCAATTTAGTGGATCGAACCAGTGCTTCGGAAATTGTTGATAAAGTAGAAACGGCTGGAATTCCACTGATCTTCTTTAATAGAGAACCTGTGGAAGACGATATTTACAGAGGAGAAAAAGTATACTATGTTGGTACAGACGCAAAAGAGACAGCAAGACTTCAGGGAATGCTCATAGCAGATAAATATCATGAAGATCCTCTTCAAATAGATAAGAATGGTAATGGCATTATTGAATATGTGATGTTAGAAGGAGAAAGTGGACATCAGGATGCTTTCATACGTACAGAGTATTCTATAAAGGTGTTAAAGGAACAGGGGATATCCGTAGAAAAACTAGATAGTGGCACGGCTAATTGGGATAGAAGTGAAGCAGCGGCAATGATGACTTCTTGGATCGAGACTTATGGGGATAGTATTGAGCTAGTGATTTGTAACAATGATGATATGGCTTTAGGTGTAATAGATGTTTTTAAAAGTGGCAATATTAAGGATGTAAAAGTAGTGGGTATCGATGGAACAGATCCAGCACTAAATGAAGTGAAATACGGTTATATGCTAGGAACGGTATCCTGCGAATCCAACTTACAGGGACAAGCTATTTTTAAATTGGCGGTAGATTTAATCAATAACCACACTCCATCAGAAGAATTAATCAATGAAGGAGAGCGATATATTAGAGTTGATCTTAAAACCATAAAATCAGATAAGTAGCATTTTTCTATCCGAAATTTAATATTATGACGAAGAATAAAAGAAAATCAATAATCATGAGAAGAAAAATGTATAGAAAATACCATGAAAAAGGGGTATGATATGTACATAATATTAAAAGGAGGAAGAAGAATGAAAAAGAAATTATTAGGAGTTTTACTATCTGTCACTATGGTAGCCACTTTGTTAGTGGGATGTGCAGGAGGTGACGACGGAGGAAGTGCAGAAACAACTAAGGTTTCAGAACAAGATGCACAGGATGAAGATAAGGATGAAAATAAAGCGGAGACAACGGCCAAGGATGAAGAGGCAAATGATGCAGCAGAAGGCGATGAATTAAATTTCGGAGTTTTAATTTATAAGTTTGATGATACATATATCTCTACTGTACGTAATGCAATAGAAAAATATGCAGCTGAATCTTCTGTTCCAATTAAATTAGATTTTCAAGATGGTCAAGGAGATCAAGCAAAACAAAATGACCAATTAGATATTTTGATTGAAAAAAATGTGGATCTACTATTAATTAATGCAGTTGATGCTGGATCAGCTCAAGGGTTAGCTGATAAAGCCAAAGAAGCAGGAATTCCAGCAGTCTTCTTCAACCGTGAACCTGCCAAAGAAGTTATGGAATCTATAGATGGATTATTTATTGGTACTACAGCTTCAGAAGCGGGAGTTATGCAAGGGGATATTCTTGCTGATATCTGGGAAGAGGATTCCGAAAAATATGATTTAAATGGTGATGGAAAGGTTCAATATTTAGTATTCAAAGGAGAACCAGGAAACCCAGAAGCAGAAGCTCGTACAGAATTTTCTGTAAAACAAGCAGAAGAAAGAGGGCTTGTTATGGAAAATGTGAACAGCGAACCGGTTGTTGCAAACTGGATGACAGACCAAGCTCAGACATCTATGGAAGCATTATTGGCTGCTAATGAAGGTGGTATTGAGGCTGTATTCTGTAATAACGATGATATGGCATTAGGAGTCATTGCAGCTCTTAATAATATTGGATACAATACAGACGAAGAAGCAGAAAATTGGATCCCTGTTATTGGTGTAGATGCAACAGATTCAGGAATTGAAGCTATTAATTCTGGTAAGATGGCAGGAACAGTAAAACAAGATGGAGATGCAATGGGTAAAGCAATCATTGCCATTGGTGTAAACGCAGCACAGGGTAAAGATTTTGTAGAAGGAACAGACTATGAAATCTCTGATGATGGAGTATCTATCCGTATTCCATATGCTCCAGTTAATAAATAAGAATGATTTCTTGTGGTGTTTTTCGCTTATTGTGGGAAACACCACAATACTAATATTGAAAGAGGGGAATCTGATATGGAGAATGCTCCTTTGCTGGAAATGATGAATATTAACAAAGAGTTTCCAGGAGTAAAGGCATTGGATAATGCACAAATCATATTAAAAAAAGGCACAGTACATGCACTGATGGGAGAAAATGGTGCAGGTAAAAGTACTCTAATGAAATGCCTATTCGGGGTATATAAAGAAGACTCTGGAGAGATTAAAATTAATGGGACAGAAGCACGTTTTGATAATCCCAAGCAGGCCTTGGACAACGGGGTTGCCATGGTTCATCAGGAATTAAATCAGGTTTTAAGAAGAAGTGTAATGGAAAATATGTGGTTGGGTAAGTTTCCTAAAAACAAGGGACTTGTGGACCACAAGAAAATGTACGATGAAACAAAGAAAGTTTTTGAACAACTCAATATTAATATAAATCCTAAAGCTGTCATAGGTACACTTTCTGTATCAGAAAGACAGATGGTTGAAATTGCGAAAGCAGTATCATATAATGCGAAAATTCTTGTGTTAGATGAGCCTACTTCTTCCTTAACGAGAGAAGAGGTGAAACATTTATTTTATATTATTAACAAGTTAAGAGATGATGGGGTAGGAATGATTTACATATCCCATAAGATGGAAGAAATACTAGAAATATCAGATGAAGTTACGATTATGAGGGATGGTCAGTGGGTGGCTACAAGAGATGCCCAATCCCTGACTACAGATGAGATTATTAAACTAATGGTAGGAAGAGACTTGACGAATCGATTTCCACCAAAGACAAATACTCCAAAAGAAGTGTTGTTAGAGGTGAATCATTTAACAGGAAAATATATGCCTTCTTGTATCGACGTTTCCTTTGAATTAAAAAAAGGAGAGATTTTAGGGGTAGCAGGATTGGTTGGATCCAGACGTACAGAGTTATTAGAAACCATTTTTGGAATAGCAGGTCATAGTGACGGTGTGATAAAACTTCATGGAAAAGAAGTGGATAATAAGAATTCTAGAGCTGCAATTAGAAATGGATTTGCACTTCTAACGGAAGAACGTAGAGCAACAGGTATCATTCCACTACAAAGTATCACATTTAATTCTGTGTTGGCTAATATTTCTTCTTATACGAACAAAGGGCTTTTATCCAACAAGAAAATGGATCGTGATACAAAATGGGTGGTTGATAGCATGAAAGTAAAAACACCTAGTACGAAAACATATATTAAATCTCTATCTGGTGGTAATCAACAAAAAGTTATTATCGGTCGCTGGCTATTAACGGAACCAGAGGTATTGCTTCTAGATGAGCCTACCAGAGGGATCGATGTCGGTGCTAAGTACGAAATTTATCAACTGATCATTGACTTAGCCAAAAAAGATAAGGGCGTCATTGTGGTATCCTCTGAGATGCCTGAGTTAATTGGTATCTGTGATCGAATCTTAGTCATGAGTAATGGAAGGGTTGCAGGTATCTTAGACATGAAAGAAGATTTTAAAGGTCAGGAACAAGAAGAAATCATGACCCTAGCTGCAAAATACATTTAATGTGAGGAGTAATGGTATGGAAAAGAAAAAGGCAATAGATTCAAAAAAAGCTGGAGAATTTTTGCTAAATTATGCATTGTATATTATATTGGGCTTATTGATACTCGTAGTGATTATTATTGAACCTAAATTCTTATCAGCTGCAAACTTTATCAAAATACTGACCCAGGCTTCTACACGTGGTATATTGGCTCTTGGGGTTGCTGGAATGATTGTACTAGCTGGAACAGACCTTTCAGCAGGTAGAATTTTAGGATGTTGTGCTGCGGTATCAGCTTCATTGGTTCAATCCATTACTTATGCATCAAGAATGTATCCAGGTATTACAAAGGATTTACCACTGATTCTTCCACTCATGGTAAGTATCGTAATAGGTATTTTATTCTGTGCATTGAATGGATTTGGTGTAGCAAAGCTAAACCTACATGCTTTTATCGTATCTTTAGGAACCCAGTTAATCGCATATGGCTTTACCTGTATTTACATCGATAGTCAAGCAGGAGGAGCACAAGCCATATCTACATTTAATCAGAAGTTTTTAAATGCTGTAAATGGATCTTTTAATATCTTTGGTTTCAAACTTCCTTATTTGATTTGCTATTTTGCTATTGCATCCATCATCATGTGGGTTGTATGGAACAAAACCACCCTTGGCAAGAATATGTTTGCAATTGGTGGAAACAAAGAAGCAGCAGCTGTATCAGGTGTAAATATTACTCGAAATATTATGGGAATTTATATTATAGCTGGAGTTTTATATGGTATTGCAGCATTTTTGGAAGCTGGTAGAATTCAGTCTGTGAATACCAGTACTGGATTGAACTATGATCTAGATGCCATCTCAGGCTGTGTAATTGGAGGCGTTTCTTTTTCAGGCGGAGTTGGAACGATTCCTGGTGTGATTATTGGAGTTGTTATTTTACAGGTTATTAATTATAGTCTAAACTTTTTAGGAGTAAATCCTTACTTACAGTATATCATTAAGGGTATCATCATTATTATTGCGGTATCTATTGACGTAAGAAAATATCTCAGTAAGAAATAAAATGGAGGTATGATATGTCAAAAAAAGAAGAGGATATACAAAAAGAGGATATACAAAAAGAGGATATACAAGAAGAGGATGTAGAAGTAGAGATTCCTAAGAGGCTACGCGAAAATCTCTATGATAGAATTCATGTTTCGGTGAAAACTATGGATATCATCATAGTCATATTGATTATCCTGCTTATGATCGCTTTGGTATTTGGGATAATATTACAATAAAAGAAAAATATCTCCACCATATTTCGTTATGGTAGGAGATATTTTTTGTGGTTCATCGCTAAATCGTATCTTTTTGGCAAAGGAGTTATGGGACAATGATTGAAATCTATTCATAGATGAAGTATAATTTCCTTAAGTTATTTTTCAAGATATAGATTTACAGTGTAGATGGATGCCCCAATGTTAAAATATCTACATGGAAAAGGAGTGATTATAACATGAGCAGGAAGAAGAAAAAGAGTATTCTTACCTTAGCTATCATAAGTGCCATTATAGTTATTGGTTATATTGGAGGTGCAGTTCAGTATTGGCGGCAGTTTCTACCAGGGACATATATTAATGATATAGAAGTGTCTAATTTAACCGTCATTGGAGCCGAGCGGGAAATAGGCAATGATGCAGGTGGATACATATTGACGATCTTTGACGAAGAGGGTCGAAAAGATGAAATTAAAGGAAGTGACTTTAATTTAGTCTATGATATGGGTAATAAGATTAAGGAGCTTAAAAAGAGACAAAATCCATTGCTCTGGTTTATTCATTTATTTAGAAATAAAGATTATACAGTAGAATTTGATTATACCTATAACAAAGACCAGTTAGAAAACCGTTTAAATGGTCTAGATATTTTCACAAATCATCCTGACATTGCGCCAGTGGATGCAAGATTGAGTGATGAAAATGGTTCTTATGAAATCCTCCCAGAAGAAAATGGGCAAACCATAGATCGGGAGAAAGTAAAAAGTGAGGTCATGGATGCTATTAACACTCAAAAAACTCAGGTTCATCTATCAGACTATATGCAGGTTTTAGAACCTAAGGTTAAGTCTGATGATTTAGAATTAGTAAATGAAGCAGAACGCTTGAACGAATTAATGGATATTCGTATTACGTATGAATTCGGTAGTCAGAGTAGAGTACTGGATGGATCTACAATAAAAGATTGGGTTACCGTAGATGATAGTGGCAATATAGAGGTGGATCGATCTCAGGTCTTAACATATGTCCAAGGTTTAGCAAGTGATTTTAACACAGTAGGAGAAGAACGACAATTTCAGACAACAGATGGCAGAAATATTACCATTGAAGGCGGTGATTATGGTTGGGTCATCAATAAAGAAAAAGAAACGGATGCTTTAATGGATTTAATAAAAAATCGTCAAACGGTTACTAGAGAGCCCATTTATGAGGCTACTGCGGCCACCCATGATGGACAAGATACTGGAAATCCAGATACATATGTAGAAATTGATTTCACCAATCAAAGGCTATATTATTATTTAAACGGCAGATTAGAACTAGAATCTCCTATAGTAAGTGGTAAGATGGGTGTATGGCCAACAAGAAGTGGTGTATTTGCCATGACGTTTAAAGCCAATGACTATTACATGCCAGAATACAATGTTGATGTGGATTACTTTATTGGGTTCTATACAGATGTAGGGCTTCATGATGCTAGTTGGAGATCATTAGAAGAGTTTGGTGGAACTACGTATCAATATGATGGCTCACATGGATGCATTAATATGCCAAAAGATAAAGTAGAGGAAATTTACAAGACGATTTCTAAGGAAGCAATATTCTTTTGTTATTATTAAAAACGGGGAAGGAGTATTATGAAGAATGATTTATTTTCCATAGGACCATTTACGGTTTAGAAACCAACTCTCCCTGGGGAATTGTATTTAAACATTCGGATTTTGCTCCCAATGGTGTAGCTCTAATACCTACCCAGTTAATATCTAGTGGATTAAACTTTTTGCATTTCTTTCTTTTGATCGTGTTTGCAAAGAGAAAGAAAATAAAAAGAGAAAGAAGATTAGTTCCAAGTAAGGAAAAGGAATCTAGATCCAACCTCCGTCTAGGGTAATAATTTGGCCAGTCAAATAATCAGGACTCATTGCAAGTTGACTAACCAGATCTGCAACTTCCTCTGATTGTCCCATGCGTTCAGCGGGAATTTCAGAAATCAATTCATCTTTTTCCTCGTGAGAGAGAAAGCAATTCATTTCTGTTTGAATGAGTCCACAGGCTATGGCATTCACCTGGATATTGCTAGGGGCTAATTCTTTAGCAAGAGCTTTTGTAAAGGCATTTACACCACCTTTAGAAGCTGAATAAGCAACTTCGCAAGAGGCACCAACATTTCCCCATACTGAGGAAATATTAATAATTTTCCCTCTACCTTGTCTTAGTAAAAGAGGGATTCCTTCCTTGCAACAATAAAAAACGGAATTTAAATTGGTACCGATGATACGATCCCATTCTTCTATAGACATATCTTGTAAGACCCCTATAAAAGAGATTCCAGCATTATTTATTATTACACTTAACCCTGGAAGCTTTAGGCGAATTTGATGAAATAAAGCGGAAACGGTATCATAATCACTCATGTCCCCAACAAAAGTTTCGCAAGTAACCGCATACTTATTTTCTATCTCTTTCTTTAAATCCAATAATAATTCCTCTCGATGAATACAGGTAATCATTAAGTGAAAACCATCTTGAGCTAATCTTTTGGCAATAGCTCTGCCGATTCCTCTAGAAGCTCCAGTAACCAAAGCAACTTTGTATTTCATTCTAAAACCTCCTAGTATTATTTCTAAACCACCGAAAACGTGTTATATTCTCATGAGATCATTTTTATTATAGCATAAACATCACAACTTTTCTTTATGTTCTCCATGGTTCTGCATATTTAATATACTTGAAAGTATTTCGTATCCGTAGTAAAATAAATCAATAGTATGAAAGGAATTTAAAGGTATTCAAGTATGAAGAAAATGCTATTTGTCTTTAATCCAAAAGCAGGAAAAGCACTCATAAAAAACAGGCTGTTAGAGATCATCGATCTATTTGTAAAAGAAGGCTATGAAGTAACCACTCATCCGACTCAAGCATATTTAGATGCCTTTGATGTAGTGAAGGAGAGAGGCGCTGAATATGATTTAGTGGTCTGTAGCGGAGGAGATGGAACATTAGATGAAGTGGTATCAGGGATGATGCACTTAGAAGAACGCATTCCCATTGGATATATACCAGCAGGTAGTACCAACGATTTTGCAAATAGTTTAAAGCTTCCAAAAAATATGATAAAAGCGGCGAATACTATCATGAAGGGTAAGCGCTTTTCATGTGATATAGGATCTTTTAATGATAGTTTTTTTGTTTATATAGCCGCATTTGGAATCTTTACAGATGTATCCTACGAAACGAAACAGGAACTCAAAAATATATTAGGGCATCTGGCTTACTTATTAGAGGGAGTAAAACGTCTTTATGGAATCAAATCCTACCATTTAAAAGCCGAGTATGAAGATCAAGAAATCGAAGGGGACTTTATCTATGGAATGATCACCAATTCTATTTCTGTTGGTGGATTTAAGAATATGACCGGAAAAAATGTAAAATTAAATGATGGGGTATTTGAAGTTACATTGATTCAGAGACCAGCAAATCCCATAGAATTACAAGAAATCATAACATCACTCATGACTGCAGAAGTTAAAAGTAATAATATTTATTCCTTTAAAACCAGTCATTTAAAGATTACATCAGACATGGATATTCCGTGGACTTTGGATGGAGAGTATGGAGGGGAGCATATAGAAGTAGACATAAAAAATGAAAATCATGCAGTGGACATTATGGTTGATCCAAAGTATTAATTCAGTATAATCTTTGCAAGTAAGTATTTCATTTTGGATATAAATAGGGTATAATGAAACAGACGCTAGTGGGTATTAAAACAAATAATAAATCGGAGGTTTAGTATATGTTAGTATCAGCAAAAGAAATGTTAGATAAAGCAAAAGCAGGACACTATGCAGTAGGACAATTTAATATCAATAACCTAGAATGGACGAAGAGTATTTTGTTAGCAGCAGAGGAGAAAAAATCTCCAGTAATATTAGGAGTATCTGAAGGTGCTGGAAAATATATGACAGGATATAAAACCGTCGTTGGAATGGTAAATGGAATGTTGGAAGAATTAAATATTACAGTTCCAGTAGCACTTCATTTAGATCATGGTGGCTACGAAGCTTGTTATAAATGTATTGAAGCAGGTTTTTCATCTATTATGTTTGATGGTTCACACTATCCAATCGAGGAAAACGTTGCTAAAACAAAAGAATTGGTTGCTGTTTGTAAAGAAAAAGGATTATCTCTCGAAGCTGAAGTTGGTTCTATTGGTGGAGAAGAAGATGGTGTGATCGGAACAGGAGAAGTTGCAGATCCTAATGAATGTAAAATGATTGCTGATTTAGGTGTGGACATGTTAGCCGCTGGTATTGGTAACATCCATGGTAAATATCCAGCAAACTGGAAGGGCTTAAGCTTTGAAACTTTAGAAGCAATTCAGAAGTTAACAGGAGAAATGCCTCTAGTATTACATGGTGGTACTGGAATTAATGAAGAGATGATTAAAAAAGCAATTAACTTAGGTGTTGCTAAAATTAACGTAAATACAGAGTGCCAGATTACATTTGCAGAAGCTACTCGTAAATATATTGAAGAAGGAAAAGACCTACAAGGTAAAGGGTTCGACCCTCGTAAATTATTAGCACCAGGTTCTGAAGCAATAAAACAAACTGTGATCGAAAAAATGGAATTGTTCGGATCAGTTGGAAAAGCTTAATAGGGTTTCATAAAGAAAATGATATCAACAGGATTCTTTCATAAAAAGGACGAGGGCGTTCCATCTATTCAGGATGGGATGGCCTCGTATTTTCAACTTATAGATAAAAAAGTTTTATAATGTGATAGAATATGGTAGAATACCTATTGTATGAGTTTTTATGACCAATAAGAAGCAGTATTTTAAATACCAAAACCTGATAATATAGAAAGGGATAAGAAGATGGAAAATGTGAACGTGACTGAAATATTCGGTGAAAATGTATTTAGTGATAAAGTAATGCAAGAGCGTCTTCCTAAGAAAGTTTATAAAGAATTGCATGAGACAATTGATGAGGGTAAAGAGTTAGATCCCATGATAGCAGAAGTAGTAGCGGGAGCTATGAAAGAATGGGCAATCGAAAAAGGCGCAACCCATTACACACACTGGTTTCAGCCACTCACAGGGGTAACGGCAGAAAAACATGACTCTTTTATTTCGGCTCCTACAAAAGAAGGAAATGTTCTCATGGAGTTTTCAGGAAAAGAGTTAATCAAAGGAGAGCCTGATGCTTCATCATTTCCATCAGGTGGATTAAGAGCAACCTTTGAAGCCAGGGGATACACTGCCTGGGATTGTACAAGCCCAGCATTCGTAAGGAAAGATTCTGCTGGAGCGACTCTTTGTATTCCAACGGCTTTTTGTTCTTATACAGGAGAAGCTTTAGACCAAAAAACACCACTTCTTAGATCTATGGAAGCACTAAGTGTTCAGACCATCCGTTTATTAAGACTGCTTGGAAATACCACATCCAAAAAGGCGACACCATCTGTAGGGCCAGAACAAGAATACTTCATTGTAGATAGAGATCTTTATTTAAAGAGAAAAGATTTAATTTTTACTGGTCGCACTTTGTTCGGTGCTATGCCACCAAAAGGTCAAGAGATGGATGATCATTATTTTGGAGTTATTAGAGAACGTATTGCGGCTTTTATGAAAGATGTGAATCGGGAACTTTGGGGACTTGGGGTATCTGCGAAAACCCAGCATAATGAGGTTGCTCCAGCTCAACATGAACTTGCACCAATCTATGCACAGTGTAATGTGGCTGTAGATCATAATCAAATGGTTATGGAGACCTTGAAAAAGGTGGCTTATGATCATAACTTACAATGCTTATTACACGAAAAACCCTTTGATGGAGTCAATGGATCTGGAAAACATAACAATTGGTCCTTAATTACAGACGATGGAATTAATTTATTAGATCCAGGTAAGACACCGCACGAAAATATTCAGTTTTTGCTGATTTTAATTTGTATCTTAAAAGCTGTAGATGAGCATGCAGAGCTGTTAAGGGAGTCGGCAGCAGATGTTGGAAATGATCAGAGATTAGGGGCAAACGAAGCGCCACCAGCTATCATTTCAGTATTTTTAGGAGAGCAGCTTGAAGATGTTTTAACACAATTGATCAGTACTGGAGAAGCAACTCATTCTAAAAGAGGAGAGAAACTACATACAGGTGTACGTACACTTCCTGATTTTAGAAAAGATGCAACAGATAGAAATAGAACTTCACCATTTGCTTTTACTGGGAATAAATTTGAATTTCGCATGGTTGGTTCTAGGGACTCTGTAGCTATGCCTAATGTAGTCATCAATACCATTGTGGCAGAAGTATTTGATGAGGTAGCCACTATTTTAGAAAAAACAGATGATGTGGAAATGGCGGTCCACGATCTGATTAAAGAATTTGCTACGAATCATCAAAGAATTGTTTTTAATGGTAATGGATACTCTGATGAATGGATTGAGGAGGCGAAACGAAGAGGACTTCCAAATCTTAAATCTATGGTGGATGCCATTCCAGCATTAATATCAGAGAAAACAATAAAGACTTTTGAAAAGTATAACGTCTTTACAAGAGCGGAATTAGAGTCGAGAGCAGAGATTCAATATGAAACTTATGCAAAGGCTGTTAACATAGAAGCCAAAGCAATGATTGATATAGCCAGTAAACACATTATTCCAGCAGTCATTCGCTATACAAAAGTGTTGGCAGATACGGTAAATTCTGTAGAAACTGCTGGAGTAACTGCGAATGTTCAAAGGGAATTGTTGGAAGAAACCTCCATGTTATTAGAACAAACAAAGAAGAGCTTAAATGTTTTAATTGAAGTTGCAGCAAAAGGAAGTGCTATGGAGGATGGAGAAGACTGTGCTCGATACTTCCATGATGTTGTGAGCAAAGCAATGGTGGATTTAAGAACTCCAGTGGATCAGCTAGAGATGATTGTGGATAAAGAAATGTGGCCAATGCCTTCTTACGGAGATCTAATCTTTGAAGTATAATCTTTGATTTAAGAAAAATTAGGCTAACAACTAAAAGATTAGCTAATTTTAATAGAGTAGATATAAAAAATAGCTGCCCCTTTAGGTTTTCATCCTTAAAGGAGCAGCTGTTTATCTTTTGTAAAAGTTTATCTTTCGTAAAAGTGCTTTATCTATGTATCTTTTGTAAAAGCTATCTTTCGTATCAGTGCTTTATCTATTTATCTTTTGTGAAATCATCCTTTGTATAAGTGTAGATTTATCTTTCGTAAGCTTATCTTTTGTAAATAAAAGATTTAAATTTATCTTTCGTAAGCTTATCTTTTGTAAATAAAAATTTAACACTTATCTTATGTAAAGTTATCTTACGTATGTGATATCTTTCGTACTTTATAAGGAATACCTAGATGATAGATCATCTAAAAGTATTACCTTATAAAGATTTTATCACAACCAACATAATTTGTAAATAGAAAACGATAAATGTAATATATAAGGGAAAAATTGCTATTTCAACTTGGTTTATTCGTTTAATAATGCTGCAATCTCAGATTCCAAGTTGTTTAGATCATACGTAGGGAAGAAACGTACGACTTTTGTACCAGACTTATCAATTAAAAATTTAGTAAAGTTCCATTTGATATCGGCATCTCCATTAAATTTAGATAATCCTTTGATTTTTTCATTGAAGTCTTTCGTATTGCTGTCTTCTTTATCTTGTGGTGCGATTTCTTTTAGGTATGCAAAAAGGGGATGGGTGTTTTCTCCATTTACATCGATTTTCGAAAATCTAGGAAAGCTTGTACCATAATTTAATTGGCAGAATTCATTAATTTGGGCATCGTCCCCAGGTGCTTGTTCTAGAAATTGGTTACAAGGAAAATCCAGTAGGACAAATCCTTTATCTTCATATTTCTTATATAAGTTTTCTAATGCTTCATATTGAGGCGTTAATCCACATTTGGTGGCTGTATTAACAATCAATACTACTTTTCCTTTGTATTGGCTTAAATCAACATCCTCTTGTTTATTATTTTTTACTGTAAAATTATAAATACTCATGTAAACCCTCCTTCTAATTCTTTATATTAAGTTATTTTTAAGTTTGTTTTAATCAATTTAATTGTACACAATCGTTTGGAAAAAGTCAATAGATTTCTTGACTTTTCTAAAAGGATTGTATAAAATTGAATTGCGTATGAAGGGAGTGATTAAGATATATCCTCAATTAAAATTAAATAACCAATTATGTTTTCCTCTTTATGCTACATCAAAGGAAATCATAAGAAGATATAAACCGTATTTAGATGAGATTCATTTGACGTATACTCAATATATTACCATGATGGTGATTTGGGAGTTTAAGGAGATTAACGTTAAAGCTATTGGAACATACCTTTACTTGGATTCTGGAACCTTAACTCCACTTCTAAAGAAGTTAGAACAGCAAAAGTTGATTGAAAGAAGAAGGTCTGTTGATGATGAGAGAAACGTTATGATTCATCTAACAGAAGAAGGCGAAAGGCTTCAAGAGAAGGCCAAAGAAATTCCAGAGAAAATGGGGACTTGCTTTCATTTAGAGCCCGATGAGATAAAAGAATTATATCGTTTATTGTATAAGATATTAAAACAAGAAAAATAAAAAGTTGTAAGATATAAAAGGGAGGAGGCCAAGTAATCTAATTACTTGGCCTTTATTATGAAAAAGTTTATTCAAATAGTATATTATTAATTGTGTGTGTTTGCTATTTGATACTCTTATTATAGGCAACAGAAATGAAGAAATCATGTAGTGGAAATAAAATTTTTTTGAATCTTAAATGAATAATCTATGAACACAAGGGAGAGTTTATAAAAATTATAGAATTATTTCATTTATATTCTATGGTTCCAGATAGTCTTTAGGGTGTATAATAATGAAAGAATTTTATAGCCACCTAGAAAATGAATAAAGAGAGGTTTGAAAGCATGAGTTCATTTGTACAACTGGAAAGTGTGAAAAAAAGTTATAAGATGGGAGAAGTGTCCATTCATGCCTTAGAAGGCGTTGATTTACATATTGAAAAGGGCGAATTCGTAGTGATTGTAGGACCCAGCGGCTCTGGTAAGACAACAATGTTAAATATTATGGGCGGTATGGATAGCTGTACTTCTGGTAAAGTATGGATCGATCAAACGGATATTAGTAGGTATACTCCAAAGCAACTGACTAGCTATAGAAGAGATGATATAGGCTTCGTCTTTCAGTTTTATAACCTAGTACAAAACTTAACAGCACTTGAAAATGTAGAATTAGCACTACAAATTTGTAAAGATCCTTTAAATGCCAAAGACGTTTTAGAAGATGTTGGTCTTGGTGAGCGTCTATTTAATTTCCCTGCTCAGTTATCAGGAGGCGAGCAGCAAAGGGTTGCTATTGCAAGAGCATTGGCTAAAAACCCCAAGCTTTTACTTTGTGATGAGCCTACAGGTGCTTTAGATTATCATACTGGAAAGCAGATCTTAAAGTTACTTCAAGATACTTGTAACAAAAAGGGAATGACCGTTATTGTAATTACCCACAATTCTGCCATTGCTCCAATGGCGGATCGAGTGATTAAAATTAAAAATGGAAAGGTTCATAAAATGTTTGAAAATGCAGAACCTATTTCCATAGATGAGATAGAATGGTAGGTTGGTAGATATGAAAAAAAGGGCATTGAGAAAAGAATTCTGGATGGAAATCAAAAAATCCAGAAATCGATTTTTATCTATTTTCCTGATTGTTGCATTAGGAGTTGCTTTTTATTCAGGAGTTCGTGCCACCGATCCTGATATGAAGTTATCTGCCGATAGCTTTTATGATTCCACGAATCTTATGGATATTCGCATATTAAGTTCCTTGGGGCTTACAGAGGATGACGTGGAAGCCATTCGTCAAGTCAATGGGGTTAAGGAGGTTATGCCTTCTTACTTTGTAGATGCATTATATGAAGCACCAGAACAAGAAATGGTCATTCATGTGATGTCAAATCCAGATGAGATCAATAAAATTCAGGTTGCTGAAGGTAGACTGCCTCAAAATAACACGGAATGTCTAGTGGATACAAAATTTTTAACCGATACAGGACTTAAAATTGGAGATCAGGTAGAGTTGCGTGAAGATGTGGAGGAAGATGAAGATCCTTCCCTGAAGAGCCATTCCTTTACCATTGTAGGTTCGGGTAGTACTTCTTATTACTTGTCCTTAGAAAGAGGAACTAGTAGCATTGGAAGTGGAAGTGTCAGTAGCTTTTTTGTTGTTCCAAAAGATGTTTTTTCCATGGAAGTATACCCAGAGGTATATGCAACCGTTAAGGGAGCAGTGGATTTAGATTCTTATTCAAAAGAGTATGAATCTACAGTACAAAAGGTTGTAGAAGAAATTGAATACATTGCGGACAGCCGTTGTGATATTCGTTACAATGATATCGTAACGGAAGGGAAACAGGCCATTGCTGATGGGAAAAAGGAAATCAGCGATGGAGAACAGCAATTAGAAGAGGCAAGACAGAAGATAGAAGATGGACAAAAGGAATTAGATCTTGGTGTTAATGAACTGGAAGAAAAGCAAAATGAGTTGGATGATGCTCGGAATGAAATTGCAGATCATGAAAGAACATTAGAAGATGGCAATAGCCAGATTCAAAAAGGCTATGATGAATTGGCCACCAGTAAGATCAAATTAGAAGATGGAAAGAACCAATATAAAAGTGGGAAAGCACAGATCGAAGAACAATCAAAACTTTTAGATCAAGCTGCAGCACAGATCCAAGAGGGCAAATTAGCTCTTGCAGATGCAAGAAAAGAGCTAGATGACACAACCTTAGAGCTCCAGAATGGAAAAGCTCATTTAGAAGAACAGAAACAAGAGCTGGAATTAGCAAAAATAGAGCTTTCACAATTGCAGCAGATATACCATGACCAGAATCAGATGTTAAGTGATTCTAAGGCTGTCCTATCTACTACACAAGCTGAATTCATCAACAATCAAAAAACTTTAGAAGCCTTAGAAGAACAATTAGCCTCTGGTGACACCAGTGTAATAGAAGAAATTGCTAAGGTAAAGGCGCAGATCGAAGAACAATCAAAAACTCTTGCAGGGATTCAGGATCAAATAGCAACATTGGAACCAGTGGTATCCCACCTAAGTAGTAAAGTTTCAGAAGGAAGCCAAACCATAAATCAGGGTGAGGCTGCTGTGTTAGAATTTCAGGATAAGCTTGCACAGGGAGAACAAGCCTTAGCAGAAGGTGAAAAGCAGTATGTTGAGGAAACCAGGAGATTAGAAGAAGCACAAAAGAGCTATAATACTGGTAAAAGCCAGTTAGATGCAGAAAAAAACAAGTTATCTTCATCTGCAATGGACTTGTCAATGGCAGAAGAGCAAATCAGTCAAGGGGAAGCTACCTTAAAGGAAAAACAGATAGAATGGAAAGATGGTCAAAATCAAGTAACAGATGCTAAGGATACCATAGAAGAGGGAGAAAAGAAACTAGCAGATGCAAGGGAAGAACTTGAAAAGGGACAACAAGAATTAAATCGTGGAAAAGAAGAGTATCAACAAGAATCAGAGGAGCATACTCCTGAAATTGAAGAGGCAAAAGTCAAAGTAGAGGATGCAGAAAGAGATTTAGAGGAACTAGAGAAACCGAGTTGGTATGTGTTAGATCGCCAGAATATTCAGACATATACAGAGTATGAAGAAGATTCAAAAAGAATCGGAGCGATCGGAGAAGTATTTCCAGCCATATTTTTTATTGTGGCAGCATTAGTAAGTTTAACGACCATGACTCGAATGGTAGAAGAGGAAAGAACTCAAATAGGTACCTTAAAGGCTCTTGGTTATGGAAAAATAAGCATTGCAAGTAAATATATTTTATATGCATTATTAGCCAGTTTATTAGGTAGTATCTTTGGTTTATTCATCGGTCAGAAGATATTCCCATTTGTGATTATCAAAGCCTATAGGATTATATATGAGAACTTACCAGTAACTTTAACCCCAATTCATCTATATTATTCTATTAGTTCCACATTATTAGCAGTAGTATGTACTGTCCTAGCAACACTATTAGCCTGCTATAAAGAACTATTAGGGGTACCAGCCGAACTCATGCGTCCAGCTCCTCCTAAAGTAGGTAAAAGAGTATTATTAGAGCGGATGACCTTTTTATGGAAACGCTTAAGTTTTACATCTAAATCAACAGTTAGAAACTTATTTAGATATAAGAAGCGATTCTTTATGACCATTCTGGGAATTGGTGGCTGTATGGCCTTATTACTTGTTGGATTTGGCTTGAAGGATTCCATTATGTCCATAGGAATCCTTCAATTTGAACAAGTTAGGACTTATGATAGCACTCTTTATTTAAAGAGTAATGCCACAGATGAAGCAAAACAAAACATCCTAAAGAAAGTTTCAGAAGATGATAGAATCGAAAATTCTATGTTAATAGATGAAAACACCGTTGATATAAGCTTTCATGGCAAACAGAAATCTACACTCTTAGTAGTACCTTCTACACCAGAGGAACTCTCTTCATTTATAAAACTAAGAGATAGAGAGTCCCAAGAGCCTTATGAACTTGATGATCAAGGAATTATCATTACAGAAAAACTAGCCAGCTTATTAAATGTTAAAGCAGGTGATACGGTTCTACTAAAAAATGATGATATGGAGCAAGTGGAAGTCGTAGTATCTCATGTCGTAGAAAATTATTTTTATCACTATACTTTTTTAAGCCCTGCTCTTTATCAACGTTTGTATGGAGAAGAACCAAACTATAACCAAGTATTAACAGATAATAGTCATACGGATGATGAATTTGAAAGAAATCTGCAATCAGATTATCTGAAAGAAGATGCAGTAACTACAGTGGTATTAAATAGTAGTGTTTCAGAAAGAATAGGAGATATGCTTGGCAGTATGGATACGGTTATATACGTATTAGTTATATCGGCAGGTTTACTAGCTTTCATTGTCTTATATAATTTGAATAATATTAACGTTAGTGAACGTATGAGAGAACTTGCAACTTTAAAAGTACTGGGATTTTATGATGTGGAGGTTTCCACATACGTCATAAGAGAAAACCTATGGTTGACAGCCATTGGATCTATGGTAGGATTAGTATTAGGAAGATTTCTTCACAGATTCGTCGTTATAACAGCAGAAACAGATATGACCATGTTTGGACGCAATATCTTCTTTAAGAGTTATGTATATAGTGTACTATTAACCTTTGTTTTCTCTATTTTAGTAAATATGGTTATGCATGTGAAACTCAAAAAGATCGATATGGTAGAATCCATGAAGAGCGTAGAGTAAAGGAAGCTTCTATAGGAAAAGTTGAGAAAAAGAAAGAGAGGAACGAATATGATCAAATTCAATCATTTTAACTTTAATGTATTCGATTTAGAAAAAAGCCTAAAGTTTTACAATGATGCCTTAGGTTTAAAGCCAGTAAGAGAAAAAAATGCTGAAGATGGTTCTTTTAAATTAGTATATTTAGGAGATGGATTAACAGAATTCACCTTAGAGCTTACGTATATGAGAGATCGAAAGGAACCTTATAACTTAGGTGATTTAGAATATCACTTAGCATTTGTGACAGATGAATACGACCAGTTCTATAAACATCATAAAGAAATGGGATGTATTTGCTATGAAAATCCAGGTATGGGAATATACTTTATTTCCGATCCAGATGGATATTGGATTGAGATTGTACCAGAAAAAAAATAATGATAAAACAAGAGGTGTCTTTATTCTAGAAACCTATGTCTATAAAAAAACCAGAAAAATTAATTTTTCTGGTTTTTTTTTATAGAATGGGAACGATAAATTAGAATACGGGTTCTAGGATTGCATATCTTAAAGATATTTTTCTTCCAATTCTTTTAAAATAGCTGAATAATGTTCTTGCACTTGATGATCCATAGCTTCCTCTTCGAAGGCTTTTACCCTTTCATCAACACTAGCAAGAATTTCAGGAGATAAATTTTTAGCGCCGTAAGTATAAACAACTTCATTTTCTTTATCAATGTGGCGTTTTAACAATTTCGTATATCCAACAGCACTAGCAATGATATCTAATTTAAGCTCCTCCTCTTTGGTTTTTTCAAATTCATCCAGAGCAGTTTCTAGGTCACTCATATGCAATCTGCCAAGGTCGTGTTCCACTAACATACCGTGAGTAATGAGTTTGGTTCCAATGGGGCCAAGATGATCCTGCATTTCCTTAAATAGAATTTTTTCTTCTTTGCCGTGATGGTGTTTATCAGCATAAGTTCTAACGAAGTCAATCATAACACGAAAATCTTCTACAGGTACTTCAGAACCGTGTAGTACCTTAAAGCATGCCTTACGCATGACTTGATTAAATCTTAATATATCGTTGTGTTCTTCAACCATAAGTTCAATACTGTACATAATATCCTCCTTAAAAATCAATGGTCTTTGATGGATGATGATCAAGTAGTTAGCCGTAATCTACTGGTTATTTCATCAGGCTTATCATAGGAAACAGAAGTGTTTTCTAGCATTCCTTGGATCAGGGAATCTCTAAGATCATAATATATAGAGGAATCTCCTCCAACCTGATCCCAATATTTGCTATGAACGCAAACATTTCTCTTCCAAATAATCTCTTCGTCAGTCTCTGATACCGTAACATTTGCTCTATCACAAGGCATTCCATCTAAGAGAGAATCATTTAAGAATAAATAGATCTTTCCAATGTCTGCAGTGTGATCTGCTGAATGGGCTTTACCGCATTCATAAAAAATATGATGCAAAGCATCTTGGTACTTTCCTTTTTCTAGAATCATGGTTACGGCATGAGCTAATTTATACTCTACGATGGATACTTGTTCTTGTAACCAACCGTGAATATTCCCTTGATCGATCATTTCCTCAAGAGGGCGATCCATAACAACTCCGTATCTTTCGTCTAGTTGCTCTTTTAAAGAAGGGATATATTCTTCGCCAAAGCTTACTACTTGATTTACTAAATCATTTTGAATTAAAATTTTATGATATAACCAATAATGGATGGGTCCTAAAAATGCACTCATTGAATACCTCCGTTTGTTTGATATCTCGTAGTATATAGGAAAAAAAGAAAAAAGTATGTTGCATTTGCAACACATATAAAAAAGATTCTTTATGGTAAAGAATGTCCATATTCCTGTAATTTAACCAGTATTTGCACAAAGATTCATTCTAGTGTATACTTTTTTATTATGGTCACCCCAAGGGAGCATATTGTAATTGAAGTGTATTTCTGATATACTTCATATGAAATGTAGAAAAGGCAGAGCCTTTTGAAAGAATAAAAAGAGAGACGCTAGGTGAAGGTATGGACCGAAAAATAAAGGTATTAGGGGTTGAAATTGACAATTACTATTTAGATGAAGTCATGACGACGGTGGTTGGTTTTTTAGAAAACGACTCATTAAATACAATTGATATGATAACAACCAGCCTTTTAATGGCTGCAGAAGAAAATATGCAATTAAAGGATCATATAGAGCAGATGGATATTACCATTATAGGGGACATCGAAGTACTTGCTGCAGCAAATATTCAAGATGAGAAAAGATATGAGGAAGTAGCTCAAAATGAATTTTTAGGTACCCTTCTTATGTATGCGGCTAACTGTGAGAAAAGTATTTGTCTTTTAGTAGAAAGCGAAAAACAGTTAGAAGAGTTTGAAGAATACTTCAAGGAGCAATACGAAAACTTAAATATTGTGAAATCCTTTGTTCTTGATGGAGAGAATCAGGATGTAGATGATGTCATAAATGAAATCAACAGTTTATCGCCAGATATTTTACTGGCATCTTTACAATCTCCATTTCAGGAAGCATTTATCTTGGAAAACAAGTTAAAGTTAAGTGCAAAGCTTTACGTAGGGCTTGGTAAGTACAAGAAGATTAATCAATCCTTAGGTTTAAAACCAGGATGGCTGAGCAAACTATTAGACAGAACCCTATTTAAACATATGGTTTCTAAATATAAGGGTGAAAAAGGAGAGTAACAAGATGCTTTCAAAGGTAAGAAGATCTGTCTACTTTGATTACATGATCATGGTAGTAGGTACAGGGCTGCTAGCTTTTGCAATTAATAGTATCTACGAACCTATTAGCATGGTAACTGGAGGCTTTTCTGGTATAGGGATTATAATAAAAGCTTTAACAGAAAAACTATGGTCAGGTGGTATTCCTATCTGGTTGACTAATATTTTGTTGAATATTCCACTTTTTATTGTAAGCATAAAGATGAAGGGTATGAAGTTTGTGGGAAGAACCCTATTTGCTACGATCTTCTTATCTATTTGGCT
>DVLR01000215.1 GCA_018715425.1 Candidatus Merdenecus merdavium | reverse complement strand
TTGTGAAGCTAATGTCATCACATCCTTTTCTCCTCCAGTGATAAAAAGTGTATCCCCTTTTGTGGGTAACTGCTCCAATCCGAAACAATATTTGTCTCCAAAATCTCCACCATATAGAAAACGCATCTTTGAGAATGGACGATACAATTTAACATATCGTTTGCCGAGATAGCCAAATATAGGTTCTGTATTTGTATTAGTGAGTGTAAACGATTCACCATCATTGGATTCACTCTCATACCTTTGAAGAGATACAACTCGATAGCTAGAAAGTGTCTTTTGCGTGATGCCAAACTTAGCCCAATATGCTAACTCTGCATCTGAAAAAGACTTTTGTCCAAACTTGTATGGTTTGACTTCTTTCTCAATAATTGTAACTTGAGGTGTGTCGGATGTATGTTTTTTATTCACTTTAGGTGTCGATATACTTGATGAAGACAGATTCAAGTCATTTGAAATATGTTTTAAAATTTCCACAAAACTTTGCGAGTGATTGCAATTCAAACCTTTTAATTGGGCTACAAATGAAAAACAATCTCCACTATAATCATCATTCCCAAAATCTTTTAGTCGATAAATATTGTTAGTCCTATCAAGATAGATGTTGCAAGATGCTTTGTTGTCCTCATACAAGGGATTGAGGAAGTTTCGCCCAATCTTAAAAGGGAAAGAGATATAGTGCTTGAATACATCTAAACCTCTATTTGTCCGATTTAAGATTTCGTCTTTGCTCAGCATATAGTCTGTGATTTTTGATTAGATTATTCAAATTTTCTTCGTCGCTACGAATCAGTTTTTCATTTAGCATTCTCCTTACCTCGGCAACAGTATAATATGCTTTACCCGAAATGATTGAGAAAGATATCTTCTTTTCTGTTCGCAAACGTTGTAGTGTTCTTTGACTAATACGATGAGATGAGGAAAATTTAAGAAATAAAAGGTAACTAACTGATAAACAATTTATAATTCAGTAATCTGCATTGGATTGAAAAATGTAAAAACGCAATAAAAAGAAGAGTTCTGCAAACTTTCCGTTACTTATTCATTACCTATTTTTGAATGGTAGAACTAATGAAAAGTGCAGATTTTAAACTTGTTTTTACAGGGAAAATGAAATTCTGGTATAATCATGGAAATTAAATTTTCATTAGGAGTTTTATTCATTCCACATCAGTGTTCTACATAGTATCATATAGCTCATTTGAAAGTAATTTTAAATAAAATGAGTTTTATGGAAACAACATTAAAGGTTCTATTCTACCTCAAAAAGAATCAATTAAAGAAAAATGGTTTTTCACCCGTAATGGGACGTATTACGATCGGAAAGACAATGTCTCAATTCAGTTTAAAAGTAGATGCTGACACAATACTTTGGGATACTAAAGCAGGACGTATGGGAGGTAAAAGTAAATTTGCCTTGGATGTTAATCGTCGGATTGAAAAAGTCAATTTACTGCTACATTCTCGTTATAAAGAAATAAAAGAAAACCAAGGTTCTGTTACAGCCTTACAATTAAAAAATGCAGTTCAGGGAATTGCTTCCACTCAGGATGCCGTTCTTGATCATTTTGTAAAAATGAATGAAACAGTATTACTTCGCGTGGGTGTAGATAAAAGCCAATCTTCATACAATCATTATAAAAAATCTTACAATGCTCTGCGTTATTTCCTGCGAAAGAAATACAATCTGACTGATATTGCATTCAAGGCACTAACCTATTCCTTTATAGAAGGATACCATCATCATTTACGAGTAGAACGTAAGTTTAAACCTAGCACCACTGCGGGCTATATTGTATTCCTACGCAAAGTTGTAAGGAATGCGGTGAATTTAGGTATTATCGGCCGAGATCCCTTTTTGGGCTTTGAAGCGGATACCATAGTTAATAAACACAAGACTTTGACACGTGAGGAACTAGATAAAATTATAGCCATTGATTTACCTCTTAAGCTTCAACAGATAAGCCGTGATATGTTTCTATTCGCCTCATTCACAGGAATGTCGTATGTAGATGTCAAAAACCTGACTCCTGAAAAAATAATTTCAATGGAAGATGGAAGTAAATGGATTATGGATAAACGCCAGAAAACAGGAGCTCTCTTTCATGTTCGTTTGATGGATATTCCTTTAGCCATTATTGAAAAATACAAGGGACAAGGTATAGATGGTAAATTATTCCCTATGCCTTGTGAGGGAACAGTCTATTTTAGTTTGAATGCCATTGCCCGTAGGTGCGGTTTTAATAAGAAAGTCAGCTACCATCAGGCCCGGCATACTTTTGCCTCCCTTATTACTCTCTCTGAGGGAGTTCCAATTGAAACAGTCAGTCGTATGCTGGGACATCGGGACATTAAAACTACTCAAATTTATGCTGAACTTTCTTTGGAAAAGGTAGCACAAGATATCAGTGTTTTATCTGAACGTATCAAAGGAAAATATACTTTAATCGATTAAAAACTATTTAACTCATAAATACCAATATTATGCGCAGTACATTTAATATTCTGTTCTATATTAACAAACAGAAGATCAAGAAAAACGGACGGTGTCCTATTCTTGGTCGCATTACCCTTGATGGGAAAATAACTCAATTCAGTACCCGTGAGGAAATAGAACCGGAACTTTGGTCGGCCTCAGATGGATTGCCTACAGGTACAGATAAAGCCTGTAAAGTAATAAAACGTAAACTTGAAGAATTCAAGACGGATATCTCCACCCATTATAACTTTCAGATAGAACGTAATGGATATGTTACAGCCGAAAGTCTCAAGAATGCCATTCAGGGAATTGGAGTAACTCAGCCGATGCTTCTCAAAGAGTATGAACTGCATAACGAAGAAGTCCGGCAGAGTATCGGTATAACAAAGGTACAATCCACTTACAAACATTATGTGTGTTCATATCAAAGTCTTAAACGTTTTATTCAATACAAATACGAAAAGGAGGATATCGCATTTGAGAGCTTGACTTACTCTTTCATTGAAGATTTTGATTTTTATCTGCGTGTCAATGTTGGGATGAGTTCGGAAACAGTTGAGAAACGAATCCGTAATCTCAAACGGATTGTTCGCCGTGCGATCAACAAAGAGATTATTCGTCGCAATCCTTTTGCCGATTTCAAAACTCAAAAACCAGAAGCTTCCCGCAAATGGCTGTCAAAAGAGGACTTGGATAAAATCATGCAGACTTCGGTAGAACATAAGGGTGTTAATCTGGTACGCAATCTTTTTGTTTTTTCAGCATTTACAGGGCTATCTTATGCTGATATACGAAAATTGAAATGGGATGAAATTATAACTGATAAGGATGGAATAAAATGGATCCGTCAGAAACGAAAAAAGACCGGAACCGAAGCTTGTATTCCTTTGATGGATATCCCTCTATCTATTTTACAAAAACATGGAATGCCTAAAGAGAATAATAGGGTATTCAATGTGGGAACTTATTCTTTGATCGTTTTCTATTTGGAGGATCTTCGCAAAGCATGTAAATTGAAATGCCATTTGACTTACCATCAGGCCCGCCATACTTGGGCCACCCAAATTTGCTTGTCTAATGACGTGTCTATAGAGACTTTGAGCCGAACAATGGGACATCA
>DVLR01000214.1 GCA_018715425.1 Candidatus Merdenecus merdavium | reverse complement strand
GGCTACGTCTACGGGACTTAGCTTAGTCAATACCGTCATCGGCTATGCAAGTGCTGGTATTACGATCAACTAAGTCATAAATTTTTTATTCTTAAAAGAGGACTGCTTTTTAAAAAAGCGGTCCCCTTTTCATGAATAGAAATGAAAAAAACAAACTGTTTCCAGATTAAAAGAATGTTACTCCAACCTTATCCTTTAATGCCAGTTGACGCAATCCCTTCCACATAGTACTTCTGAAGTGCAATAAACATAATTAACATGGGAATCGCAGATATAGTTAAAGATGCCATAATGGGTCCATAGTTAATTGGTTTCGATCCAAAGAAGGTTTGTATGGCTAATTGAATCGTTCTTATTTTTTCTCCTGTAGCGACTAACATCGGCCACATAAAGTCATTCCAATGACCCACAAAATCAAGAATAAAAATGGTTGCATATACAGTTCCAGAAATAGGTACTACAACTTTAAAGAAAGTCTTTATAGGTCCACATCCATCAATGGCTGCTGCCTCTAATAACTCATTTGGTATATCTACAAAAAACTGTCTAAACATATAAATACTAAAGCACTTTGCAATAAACGGTACAATCAAACCTGCCCACTGATTCACCCAGTTCAAATCTGCTACTTGCTTATATAAAGGTAACATAATAGATTCCATTGGTAATACCATTAAACTTATGATTAAGGTTAATAGCAAGTCTTTTCCTTTAAATTCAAACTTTGCTAATGCATATCCACAAATAGAATTAATAAATAAATCTAAGATAATAATAATGGTAACATAAAAGAAACTATTTAGAATAAATTTCATAATATTGATTCGTGTAAATACTTCCATATAGTTCTTAAGGGAAGCACTCTTAGGGATAAATGTCTGTAATGAATTCATACCTGCAAATATCTCGGATTCTGGTTTCAGAGAAGATGATACCATCCATATCAAGGGTGAAATAAATATAATGGCAATCAATGTATTTCCCGCATAAAACCAAATATTACCTAATAACTTTTTTCGTTTATAATTCATTTTTTATCCCCCCTTAATCCGCTTTAATGATCTTCTTTAGTACTAACGACATTGAAATTACAATAACAAAAAAGATAGTGGCAACTGCACAAGCATAACCGAAATTACGACTTTGAAAGCCCTGCTCATAAATATAATAGACTAATGTTCTAGTAGCATTTTGAGGACCGCCCTTAGTCATAACGTATGGCTGCGTAAATATTTTCATGGCTTGAATCATTGTAATCATAATGACATATTTTATTACATTTTTAAGTCCAGGTAAGGTGATGTAGATGAAGCGTCTAATACTTCCAGCCCCGTCAATAGCTCCCGCTTCATACTGTTCTTCTGGTATTCCCTGTAGTCCAGCTAAGAAAATCATCATTTGATATCCTGCTGCCTGCCATGCCGACATAAATACGATGGAATTCATCGCCGTCTTAGGATTGCTTAAGAAACCGATTGGTTCTAACCCCAGTTTTACTATAAAAGCATTGATCAGTCCATTGTTTGGATTAGGATTATATAGCACTGACCACAGAATTGCCACTACTACCATGGATGTTACCATGGGACTAAAATAGGCTGCTCTGAAGATAGAGACACCTCTCCTTCTTGAAGAGACCAACAGTGCCAACCCTAGTGCTAATAAACACTGAAACGGAACTACAAAGATAGTAAAATGGAATGTATTCCAAATGGATTTTAAAAAATCTTTGTCCTGAAACAAGTTGATGAAATTCTGTAATCCAATGAAGTTAATGTCATCTGGTCTCATAATATTATAATCGGTAAAGGCATATCGAATGGTTGATATGCCTGGAAGAATCAAAAATGCAAACAATAATAACACTGCTGGTATTACAAAGATATATGCCGCCCTCTTTTCGTATTTTTTCTTTCTAGTTTTCGTTTTCATCCAAAACCTCCTCGTCAAAGTGAATAGACCTTTGAAACTACTTTGAGTAATTTTTGCTATAATCATCCTCGTAATCAGCCGCAACTTGGTCTAACTCCGTTTTTATGTCTGCACCTGTGAAAATATTCATCATTGCTTTAGAGAATCCTGGAGAAAGCACGGTATAGGAAGGTGTTCTTGGTCTTGGTGATCCAGTATTCATGGATTGTTCCTTAAATAGAGATAATGGATATTCATTATATTCTGGTAGAGAATCATAGGTAGATACTCTTGTTGGAAGTTTCGCAATGGCTTTTGCGTAGGATGCTACATTATCTTTATTCATTAAAAAGTTTAAAACCTTACCTGCAGCCTCAGAGTTCTTAGAACTACTAGTAAGACATGCTGCCCAGTCTCCTGTTGGAGAAGTATTCTCACCATCATTATCTGCTACAGGAAAATATGTAACTCCCCAATTAAAATCTGGATATTCATTCTGTAAGGTTGCAACCTCCCATGATCCACCTAACATAGTCGCTGCATTACCATTGTGGAACTCTTTTTGAATTGGATTTACATTTGCGTAACCATTTTGAATTAAGTCATTTAAAAAAGTGGCTGCTTCGATTCCTTGCTCACCATTTACATATCCTTCTGCTACCTTACCATCTTCACTAACAAAATCTGTATGATTTGAAATCCAAAATTGTTCTAGTACATAAGGCAGACCTTCTCCTTGATCCATAATAATATTTGTACCAACAACAGTATCCGTTGTAAGCTTAGCCGCTATATCTGCATATTCAGACCATGTAAGGGCATCCTCTAACTTCGTTGGCATCTCTATATTTGCTGCATCGGTCATATCTTTATTGTAATATAGGGCCACAGAACTTTCTGTTGCTCCTAATGCATAGAGTTTATCTTCGTATGTTCCTTGAACTTTTATGGAATCTACAAAATCGGCTAAGTCCTCTTCCGTGAAATAATCATCAATAGGAGCGATAACGTCGTTTGCAGCATAATTAGCAATATTAGGGCCATCCACATATAAGATATCTGGTAAATCATTTGATGTTAAAGCGGCATTAATCTTATCTTCATAAGCATATGAATCAGCTCTTACGATGGCTTCACGACTGATTTCAATTTCCCCTTTATTTTCCTCATTGAATTCACTTATTTTTTCAACCCACCATTCTTCTACAGCTGGCTCATCCGTAGGACTCCAAATGGTAACTTTGGTTGCTCCATCTGCACTTGTTCCATCATTTTCTGAGTTTTTCTTCCCGCAACTAGCAAGAGCGGTTGTAATCACTGTTGCTGCCAATACCATACACACTAATTTCTTTTTCATACTTCCTCTTCCTTTCATGTCTATAATTTTTTATACCCTTAACAATGATCTCATTGTTTCATCACTGTGTTACCCTTTATGTGGATCACTACCAGATGGACTTCATGGTAGCGATCTCCAAGTACTCTACATTCTCTGCCTCATGAAACTTAACACCAAAAATCCCTTCGCAAGATGGTGTATAAAAAAGTTTTGTACCAACTGCATATCCATGATTGATATAGACTTCAACAACTCTACGATCCACAAAGACTTCAATATTCTTAACGTCTTGAACATCAGCAATAAAGTCTATATGATCGGTCTTTGTATTTACCGTTTTAATCTTTGTAACACCATGGTCTCTTAGTAAATAAATATGCTGGTCTTCATCTCTTCCAAGCTCCATGATAAAATCCGTTGAATGCTTAAGATCTAGCTTTACATAATAGCTATTACTGGGTATCTGATCTATTTCTATACTTTCACCTTGACCTTGATATATGATTTCTTGTTTCAGATCATATACTTGTGGAACAGGCTCCATACAAAGTACATCGTTGCGTAAACTTAACACTCTTGGTAAAGCAAAGCTACCATAACTTCCATTCTTTACTTCCACATGCTCTTCATAGAAATCAGAAACCCATCCAATTGCAATTCTTTTTCCCTCATGTTCAAAAGATTGTACTGCATAATAATTACTACCAAAATCAAACCAGCCAGTACTTTCAACATGAATCTTATGATCTATAAAATCACCAACGTAATATTTAGTCATTTGATATCTTCCATGTTCGTCCGTGTGTTTCATCAAGGCACCTAAGGCTACATACTTCCCATCTAGATAAAAAAAATCAGGACATTCAAATGTTGTGGAACCTGGATCTGGCTCTACCACCAATGGACCTAGATATTCCCACTGGAGCAAGTCTGGTGAAGAATATAAAAGAATGGCTGATTGTCCATTGAATGCTCCTGCTAGAACCATATACCATATGCCTTTATCACAGAAAACCTTGGGATCGCGAAAATCATAGCCGACTCCTTCTGGCTTATCTTTTATCACAATTGTTTCTTCTTCAAAATGTATCATATCTTTACTTCTAGACATGGTTTGCCACTCCATGGTATCTGGTCCATCTTCTAGAGGTCCTAAATGCCTCGTTAAATAAAATATTACTTCATCCTCCATTGGAACGGCACATCCTGAAAATGCTCCACCCTTTAACTGGTCCTGTTCTAGGATTTCCTGTTGAGGTTGAAATACATATGGCAGATGAGTCCAATGAATGAGATCTTTACTAACAGCATGTCCCCAATACATATCGCCCCATTTTTGTTCATGTGGATTGGCTTGATAGAAAAGATGATATCTTCCTTCGTACCAACACAGACCATTAGGATCGTTGTTCCAATTCTTAATTGGTACAAAATGATACTGCTCTTTATAGCTTGTATGGTAAAAATCAGTTAAAGCTTCACCTTCTAACTTCACCACTGATTCTGAGAAATCTATATAACAGATACCCTTTTCTAGAATATCTTCAATCCCACTTAAGTATCCTATGGAAATTTCTACTTCATCAAAATCGACGATGTAATTTACGTTTTTTTGTATGTCTATCTTATTCCATTGAAAGAATCCTTGACCTCCCTGTTTGATTATTTCTTTTCCTTCTTCGTCTTTTAGAAGGAACCTTCCTAAGGTGCCATCTTTAGCTTTTGCAAAAATCTCTAAAACCGTATATTGTCCTGAATAAAATGTATTGATATCATCCCCTCCTCTATGAAACTCTCTTTATGGAACCCGTTCCATATTTACTATCATCATAATTGATTTTTACTATCTTGTCAATTGCTTTTGCAACTCTTTTTAATTATTTTGCAATATATAAATTTGTATTCTAGGTATTTTGCATATATTTATCAGATTGCAAAAAAAATAGAGAGGTACCTTTTAAATGGTACCTCCTTGCTGGAATCCCACCTCTAATACTTGGTGGTAATCTATTTTCTTTTCTCCATCT
>DVLR01000213.1 GCA_018715425.1 Candidatus Merdenecus merdavium | reverse complement strand
TTCTAATAAGTAAGTTAACAAAGGGAGGCATTGGTATAGGTGATTCTTATTTAATAGCTGTAACAGGTATTTTTCTGGGCTTAGAAATGAATATAACATTACTGATGTATGCACTATTCCTATCTTCTTTATATAGTGTACTTCTATTTTTTAGGAAGAAGTTCTATAGGAAAAAGAAAATACCCTTCGCTCCCTTTTTATTATTAGCCTATCTTTTTATGGAAGGAATGTTAGTGCTTTATGGTTAAGAAAAATACGGAAGATGGGAGTTTGACGTTGGAAATGACTCTTCTTATTCCTTTTATTTTAGGTGTGATTTTCCTTGTCATGTTTTTATTGTTTTATCATCATAATAAAAGTGTTTTATTAAGTTATGCTTACGAAGTAGCTTTATCGGAAAGCAAGGAGTCAAAAAGTAAAAAACAAGAAGAGGTCTTTGAAAAATCAGCTGCTCCCTTAATCATGGGAGATCTTATCCATATAAATGTAGAGAAACAACAAAATAGAGTTTTAGTTACGTATAAAGGACGGATGAATCTCCCTAAAGGGGGGATGTTTTTTTTCATACCTCATGGATGGTATGAGCTATCGGGAGAAGTTACAGTAGAACAAAATAAAGAAACGGAATTTATTCAAAGATATAAAAGGATCAAGGATCTAGTAGAGGAGGAGTAAACAAAACAGTGTTAGACGTAGAGTATAAAAGAGATTTAAAGAGTAATTACATGGTTTTTCATAGCCAGCAGGATCTTTGTATGAAAGATCAATATCAGGTAAAGATGATTACAAAAAATAATCTTCAAAACTTTTTAAAGTGTCATCTTCAGATTATAGATAATCATCTGAAGTTTTATTATGAGATAACATCGAGACAACCACTAGATCGCTGTTATGAAAATGACAATATTGGACATATGGAATTGGAGCATATGTTACTATGCCTAAAGGGAGCATTTGACGCAGCAGAAGAGCATTTGCTTTTTATGGATGATATGGTGATGAATCCTCAATATATCTATATGGATGTTGAAACGTATGAAGTTTTTTTTTGTTATCTTCCTGGTTATGGAAAGCCTATCCAAGAATCCTTTCACGAATTGGCAGAATATATTTTAAATCGTCTCGATCATAAAGATAAGGCCGCCGTTCATAGAGGATATGAACTATATCGCCTTAGTATGAAAGAAAATTATTCTATGGAAGAAATTCTTCAAATCGGCTTTCAACATATTGAAGAAGGGGAAAGAGGATACGAAGAAGATATAGAGAGAATAAATTTGGATCAAGAGCAGTCCGATTTATATAAACCTTTCAAGGAAGAAAGGGAAAAAAATCAGGAGGGATATTTAGAAAACAAGGCTTTTTTAAAAGAAGAAGATCATTTCGTGATACATAAAGAAAAGGAAACAGAAAACAAAGGGAAGAAAAAGAAGTTGAGAATAGGATTGGGACTATTGTCTGTTTTTATTGTGGTGATGGGGATGTTATATGGAGTTGGTTTTTCTTTTAGAAGTCAAGATATGGTATTAAATTACGGACAATGGATGAAGATTTTAGGAGGTGCAGTTACTTTTATAGGTATCATGATTTATGCTACCATTGGGGATAGAAAGATGAGGAAGAAAAATACAACTGTAGAAAAAACCAATAGTACAAAAGGAACTAAAATGAAAGATTCCGTATCCTTATTTTGCAAAGGTTTGAAATTGAGATTGAAAATGATAAATAAAAAAAGTCAAGAAGGCTTTCAGTTAGTCCCAGATAGAAGCATCCATACAGATCTGGAGGAGGACCGTAGGGAAGAAGTGGATATTTATAATAAAAATGAAAAGGAAGAACAAATGGATTACGGTATGACCACCTTCTTAAATGCTCATGATCAAAACAAAAGTCCTTGCCTTTTCAGTGTTCAGCCAGACCTCTATCCTGATATCCTACTGAATAAAGATAGCATAACCATTGGTAAGAAAGCCACACTGGTAGATGTAGTCATTGATCATCCTCTTATTAGCAGGATTCATGCAAAGGTTATAAGAGAGGGAGAGGATTATTATCTTTTAGATTTAAATTCTACAAATGGAACGTATCTTAATGGTGAGTTGTTTTATGGAAATCAAAAGCATTTGCTACATGATTTTGATGAAATAATATTTGCTAATATTATGTATCATTATGGTACCGTATGAAAAGCAGTTTTTTCTCTGGATTAGTCTTGACACATGTTTACAAACTTGTTAAGGTAGGAAAAGAATCAGTAAACAGAAGGACTATATAGAGGATAATATGAATCATATAATAGAAAAATATTTAATAGAAAACCACTATGCCAGAATTAAGACTCCATTAGAGGAAGTTCAAGTGTTTTATACGACGGAGAGTTCTAGAATAAAAACCATTATAATTTGTCAATTGAAGACGCCACAAGTAGGTGAGAAGTACCGATCTATTCTTTTTAATATGCGTTCCCTTTTTTATTCTAAGGGATATGCAGATGTGGAAGAGATCACATTATTTTTAACAGAGGAATTGGATGATGTAAAACAATTCAGAGTTGAAGATGCTCCTTATTGGACCGTAGATCTTTTACAAAACCGTTTTATTATTTATGAAGATCAACCAAATGATTTTTATGGATTAAGGACTGCAGTAGAGCAGATGGTAAAAGAAAGAATGGAGATGGGGGAAGGAGTGCATGCCTTATTATATAAAACAAAACGTTTTTTAAAGCAAAGAGGCGCCATAACTCTATTATTAATTTTGGCTAATGTTCTTACTTTCATTGTATTAGAATGTTTGGGTTCTACAGAAGATGAAAGATTTATGTTTTATCATGGAGCTGCTTTTACACCGAGCATTTTGCTTTCCCATGAATATTATCGGTTATTTACAAGTATGTTTTTACATTTTGGTATCCAACATTTATTTAATAATATGGTAGTACTCTTTTTTTTAGGAGATGTATTAGAAAAGCAAATAGGAAAAACTTCGTTTTTTTTGGTCTATCTGCTTGGTGGATTAGGGGGAAATTTACTATCTCTATTTGTAGACGTCCGCACCAGTCAGTTTGCTATATCAGCAGGAGCATCGGGAGCGGTATTTGCAATTATGGGCGGGCTTGTCTTCTTATTAACTGTAAATAAGGGGAAAATCCCCAATATTTCCCCGAGGAGATTTGGAATTATGGTTTTTTTATCCTTATACCAAGGATTTACAAGTGTAGGAATAGACAATTACGCCCATTTAGGTGGTTTGATTTCTGGTTTTTTCATGACTGGTTTGATTTCCTTCATTCATATAAAAAAACAAAAGAAACAACAATATTAGTATGTTCAGTAGATTCAAAAGCGTTTCCGGATCAAAAAATAAGATCCTAAACAGGAAGATGAATACAAAAGGTAGTGCCATGTTTAGCTTTTGACATAACCGAAATATTACCTTTATGTGATTCAATAATTTTTTCTGTAACAGCTAGACCTAGACCAGAACCTAGGGGTTTATTTGTTACAAAGGGATTAAAGATAGTTTCTAAACGTTCCTTGGCAATACCAGTACCAGTATCATGAATCAGTATGACAAATTCTTCTTCCTCAAGTGATATTGAAATGGTAATAGTGCCTTGTTGCTCTATAGCATCTATTGCATTTTTAATAAGATTGATAAAAGCTTCACGCATCTTAATAGGATCGATGAAAAGATCTGGTAAGTCATCTTGGATGATCAAGTTTATTTCTATATAAGATTTCCTTGCTAAGGGAAGCAGTGAAGATACAATCGGAGTAAGAAATTCGCGGATACCGATACTAATAGGGTTTATCGTATCTCTTTTATTATAGGCAGATAGTTCTTCAAGGAGTATGCGAAGATAATTAACGTCTTCGACTGTTTCATTCCAAAAATTAAAACTAGTTACTTCTGGATGCTGCGCCTCTATTATTTGCAAAGAGCTATTGATTAGAGTTAGTGGATTGCGTATTTCATGGGAGATTTTTGATAGATTAAAATCAAACTCATCATATAGAGCCTCTATGATACGGCGTAATTCAGCATTTTCTTCCATGAATTGGTTTAATATTTTTTTATCATCAGTGCTTAGCATTTTTTCACCCCCAAGAGTTAGTCTATCACTATAAAAACAAAATAGCAATTCAAAGTAAAATACAAATTTAGACAAAATATT
>DVLR01000021.1 GCA_018715425.1 Candidatus Merdenecus merdavium | reverse complement strand
GGTTGCACAAGAAAGAAAGAGAGTCTTTTACATTGGATTTAGAAAAGATTTAGATGTCAAGTTTGAGTTCCCCCGTGGATCCACAGAGGAAGATGATAAGAAAATTACTTTAAGAGATATAATATGGGATTTGCAAGACACAGCCGTTCCTGCGGGTCCGAAGAATCGTCATAACCCGGATGCAATTAATAACAATGAATATTTCACAGGTGCGTACTCAACAATCTTTATGAGTCGAAACAGAGTTAAATCATGGGACGAGCAAGGATATACTGTGCAAGCATCTGGAAGGCAATGCCAGCTTCATCCACAGGCTCCTAAGATGGTGAAGTTTGATAAAAATGATTGCCGTTTTGTAGAAGGTAAGGAACATTTGTATCGAAGGATGACCATTAGAGAAGTTGCGAGAGTTCAAGGATTTCCGGATGACTTCCAGTTTATTTACGAAGATACGAACAATGCCTACAAGATGATAGGAAATGCTGTTCCGGTTAACCTGGCTTATGAGGTTGCTACGGCTATAAAGAATGCTTTAGAATGATAATTTTGAAGGCATCTGCTTTAATTTTGCAGGTGCCTTCTTTTTGTTATTCGTAGATTTTGTCAGTATCTTCTACATTATTTGCATTTAAGTCATCTGTTGTTTCAACGTCAAGGTCATCTAATGCTGCTTTGAGCCTTTCGTAAGCATAATCACCTCCCTGTTGCAATGGAGTATCAAAACAAATATCATAGGCCAGTTTTTGGTTATCAATGTGCCAGTCGACATATACGGCAAGAGGTCTGTTGCCATCATATTTCCCCTTGAAAGTTCTATAGTTTAGTGCTTTACACGCAAAATAGACATTGGGATTTTGATCAACATAATCTTCTATTGTTATCAAAGCATCAATTGCCTGCTGTGCATTATGTACAGGTTGGTCCTCAAAAAGAATATAGTTTGAAATTCCGCTATTTGGAATATTTATGCCATTTACTGCGGCATCTTTTTTATCACCAGTCAAATTAGTTCCGGCATAAACATCAAGAACTTGTTCACGTGTGAGTTGCATATCCCCACTCAACTGACCACTTGCTACATTTAATAGTTCGAATTTCCATCCTAGGGTAATAGCACCAGCATCGGTTTTCGCAAATTTCTTTTTATATATTAACATACGAGAAAGAAACTCATTTCTAAGGTTAGATGTTGCAGTAGAAATAATATCACACCAATCATCACCTAATAATTGTTCAGCACGTTCGGCATTTGTTTTATTTTCAAGGAAGTCAGCATTTTCCTTTTTAAAGGAAATTTTAAACTCTTTTGAGATGTTACGTTGGTTTATAGCTTGGATATAAATATCGGTTTTTGGCTCACCCTTCGCACAGGTGGGTTTGCCAGACACTTGAACAGTGTAATCAATGCCTTCATAATTAAACCTGGTACCCTCTTTAAAAAAGTTTAATATACGGTGTTCTGCAACACCAAATGTTTTAGCCATACAAATTTCCCTCCATTTAATCGTCTATAGTTTCTAAAATATCTTCTAAGCGGCAATCCATAGCCTCGCAAATTTTAAGTAGGACATCGGTAGTGATATTTTCACCTTTTCCTAATTTGGCAATGGAGGCTGCACTTACACCACTTAATTCTTTTAAATCCTGTTTATTCATGTTTTTGTCGATTAGCATCTTCCATAGATTGTTGTAGCTGATACGCATTTTGCACCTCCTTATTTCACAGCAAGAAATCAAGTGAATCGTTTTGTTGTTTATCAGTCAGATAGTGTTTTAAGAGTTCAACATCCTTGCTTATATCTCGTGGCTTGATTCGGTTTATTACCTTTTCTTCAACTTCGGGAGTCCAGTAAATCTTTAATTTTTCTCTTGCTCTCGTGATAGCAGTGTAGAAAATATTATGAGTTACTAATTCTTCTACCTCATCAGTGATTACTATTTTAACAGAGTCATATTCCAAGCCTTGTGCTTTATGGATTGATACGGCATAAGCAACCTGGAATGGGACTGCTGTGCTGGAATCCTCGCCATCTTCATCAGCACTTTTTAGTTTATGAACATAAAATCTAATTAAAGACTTTTCTTCTTCCTCGAAACATTCAAGAAGTTCGAGATTCAAACCTGAAACATCGCGCTCATCTACAGTTTTTTGTATTTCAACATCAAATTGAATACGTTCTTCCATAGTGCCTGCATCTATAATTTCTACTCCTTGGATTATGCCTTTCATGTTGTTGTATATGATGGGACGAAATCTATCTGAGTCAAGGAAGAGAATAGGATCTCCGACTTTGTAATGTTGAATATCCCAAGTGACAGCAGTGTTAGTGTTGCTTTCTTGTAGGAATCTGTTGATGTTGTTAATTCCATACAAGCCATCATAATTTAGGCAGAGGATAGCCTCGCCTGGTTCAAGAGAAGATAGTAGTGTTTCATCTACTTTTAATGAATAGCTTTCTCTCTCGATAACTTCTTTTGCAGTGTCATCCATATGTCTGACTTTGTCCCATAGTTCAAGCAATCGCTCGTCCTTAGTTCGATGAGGCTGAGTAAGCTCAAAAACAGAGCTTTCTGGCAAGAATGATTTTAATACAGAGAACCAGTTGCCAAATTGAATAGCATCAATCTGATAGGTATCTCCGACTAGTAAAAGCATTTCAAAATTTGCTTTTTGCAATACCTCAACCATATCTTTATTACTAACAGTACTACATTCATCGATAACTAATAATTTATATTTTGTGAAAGGAGAACCTTGGTGCTTAAAGCTTTCAATTGTTGAAAAAGTTGTATTTTCAGCATCAATCTTTCTCATCAAGTTCTCTTTCGCAGG
>DVLR01000212.1 GCA_018715425.1 Candidatus Merdenecus merdavium | reverse complement strand
ATCAAAATAAACAGCTTTTCCAGTCTTTGCAGATTCATAAATCCCTTCCAGGATTCTCGTTACGACAATTGCCTGTTCAGGCTTTACCACTAATTCTCCACCATTTACTACAGCATTGTAGAATACTTCCTGCTCCACATCAGAATCTTTTTTAGTTTCTCCATCAAAGAAGGCAACTCCACCTGCATCTAGTTCTGGCTTTTCTACACACTGTTTATCGTACTGTACCCGATTGATTCTTAAGCCATCTTTCATATCAGATCCTGCTTTCGTTCCACAAAGGCTGGTTTTGGCCTCATCTACCTCTAAAGTGTTTAAAGCCCAAGAAGATTCTAGATGAATAGTAGCACCATTCTTCATTTTAATAAATCCAAAAGCCGAATCCTCTACGGTAAATTCTTTTGGATCCCATTGGCCAAAGCTATTTCCTTGCTCCGTTTGATCTCCCAACTTATGGTATACAGATCCCATAACGGATTCTGGCTCATAATTATCCATCATCCATAAGGTTAAGTCAAGAGCATGGGTTCCTATATCGATTAATGGACCGCCTCCCTGCTCTTCTTCATTTAAAAATACCCCCCAGGTAGGCACGGCACGTCTTCTTAATGCATGGGCTTTGGCATAGTAGATTTCCCCTAAATCACCATTGCTACAAGCACGTTTTAAGTAGGTCGAATCGTTACGGTACCTATTTTGATAACCAATGGTTAAGATCTTTCCTGTTTCTTTAGCCGTATCTAACATCAGTTTTGCATCTGCGTAGGTCTTTGCCATTGGCTTTTCACACATCACGTGTTTTCCAGCTTTCATAGCAGCTACCGATACAATACTATGGGATTTATTAGGTGTTAATACGTAAACTGCTTCGATATCTTCTTGTTTTACCAGCTCTGTATAGTCTGTATACACTTTAGAAGTCTGGGTTCCATACTCTTCTTTGGCTTTTTTTGCTCTTTCCTCTTGAATATCGCAAAAAGCAACAATTTCGAAGTTTCCATTTTTCTTAATTGCTGGAAGATGCTTTCCATTGGCAATTCCACCGCAACCGACAATTCCAATCTTTAACTTTCTCATGTCTTCTCTCCAATCTCATATTTTGCTCTATGTTACTACACTCTATTTACTCTTTCATCTCTATCCTTCACTTGAATGATCATCTTTTTACTTTTAATTCCATAAAACTCTAAGTTATTTTCTCGATTTCCAAACGTCATAGCATGATTCTTACTTCATCCAAGGACACGGTTTGAAGGCACCACCCCTACACCATTTTAAATATTCCAATCCATGTAATTGAGAGGTTAATTCCCATTCTCCACCATAAATAGGATCATGATATCCTTCTATACAAATATCTCCTTCATAGCCACCCCCTTGAAGGATGGATATAATATCTGTCCAGTTGCTATCTCCATATCCTGGGGTTCTGTGATAGACAAAATCTTTTGCACCAAAGATACCGAACTTCTTAATCCCATCGTAATCAATGGTGGCATCTTTTCCGTGGATATGTACCACTTTACCCACCCACTCTTTTAACTGTGCAATAGGGTCAATCAATTGAACCATCTGATGTGTTGGTTCCCATTCTAAACCTAAGTTCTCAGCTGGAACCTGGTTAAACATCTTCTCCCATGCTTTAGGATTAAATCCTATATTGCAGGTAGCGGCCTCATAGCTACCACCCATAGGGCAGTTCTCGATTCCGATCTTTATATTTTTATGGGCAGCCCTCTTTGTTAATTCGCCAAATACCTCACCGAATTTGGTAATAGCATCTTCTACAGGTTTACCTTCATATGCTCCAGCAAAAGTATTTACAACCGTAGCGCCAAAGTCACTTGCATGATCAATGACATATTCTAAGGATTTTTGATGTTCCTGGTACTGAATTGGATTACAGTATAATCCAATACTTGAGATCGAGATATCTCGATCTCCGATGATCTCTTTTGTCTTTTGGGCAAGTGCTTTAAGATCCGTTCCTTCTAAAGACATATGAAACGTTAATTCAAAACTTTCAAACCCCAGATCTACCATATGTGGTAACCATTCCACTGCCTTTGTTCCTGGAATACAAGTTCCAATCTTTATTTCTTTCAAGTTTCTCCTCCTCTTATGGATGTATTTACCAATTCATTTCCTTTAGATAATCAATACTGAGTCTGACATCTTCCATTGGAGTATGAATCGTATGATCATCTTGTTCCACAATCACCCATTTTGCACCAGCTTGAATAGATGCTGTGGCAATTCCTTGAATATCTTGAATGCCCTTACCAAGGGCTGTAAACTCCACTGGTTCTGCCCCTGTATAATCTTTTAAATGTACGATTGGGCATCTGCCTGCATATTGCTTTATATAGCTGATAGGATCTACTTTTGAAACCTTCACCCAGCAAGTATCAATTTCTGCTTGTAAAATATCTGCTGGAAACTGACTATATAATGCATCTAGAATGTAACTTCCTTCTCGATCTTTCTGAAACTCGAAATCATGGTTATGGTAAAGAAGTACAATACCATGGCTTTTGCATACTTCAGAAATCTTTGGGATAGATGATAAAAACTCATCGTAAGAATCCGTTCCATACCTTTCATCTTCTGGTAAATAAGGTATTGCAATGTAACTACATCCGATTGTCTTATAAGCCTGTACCGTTTTTTCCAACTCATCCCTTAATTCTGCATAGGGTACGTGAGCTGAAATGGGTATTAATCCAATCTCTTTTAACCAATCTCTAATGGATTCAGGTTTGTGCCCATAAAGTCCCGCTAGCTCCACTCCTTGGTATCCCATTGCCTTTACCTCTTTCATTGCCTGTACAAAATCCTTCTCTGCTTCTTCCCTAATGGAGAAAACCTGGAGTCCAATTGGTAATTTTGCCATAATCCTATTTCCTTTCAAAATGTTTGTTTAAGGTTTATTTGGTTATTTTTCAAATTCCAACACTTGTTGTTTCTCAGCCGCCAAAAAAATGGTTTCCATCAATTTCATGACTCGCATAACTTCTGGTAATTTTATCAGTGTTTCCTCTTTCCCTTGGATGACACCCATAACATTTTTATAAAAATCCTTGATGTCACTTTTCACTATGGGTAATTCCTCTGTATGAATGGAATCGTCCCGTCTCGGCGCCATGGTTTTCGTAAGACCAGCTGCTGTTCTGACTGGAACCACATCTTTTTCATCTTTTCCTGCTGCACTTACGATTTCACCACTTAAATCCCAGTCTTTGATTATAGCTGTTCCATTTTGTCCAAGCATATACCATCTTGGAAGAGAGATAAAGTTGCTAGTTCCTACTTCTACTAACACCTCCACACCGTGATCAAAGGTTAAAATAGTAGTAAATCCATCATCAACAAGCTGGTTCGTTACATTGGTTATGGTTGCATATACGGTGTTTAATTTATGACCTTCCATCATCAAAAGAATTTGATCTAACAGGTGGACTCCCCAGTCTAGAATCATTCCACCCCCATGTTCTTTTTCCTGTCTCCAGTCTCCTGGAATACCTCTAGAACCATGAACTCTAGATTCAATACGAAAAACCTGCCCTAATTTGCCTTCCTCATAAATCTTCTTCATGGTGAGGTAGTCTTCATCCCATCGTCTATTTTGATGTACGGTAAAATATGTTCCTGTTTCTTCTGATACGTCGATGATTTCCTGCAAATCCTCCGAAGATAAGGTAACTGGTTTTTCAGATACCACATGCTTACCTGCCCTCATTGCTTGAATTGCAATTGGTTTGTGTAAATCGTTTGGTGTTGCCACTAATACGAAAGAAACGCTCTCATCTCCTAGAAGGTCCTCTAAGGTTTCGTATACTTTTATATTACATTCTTTTGCATATTCTTTTCTTTCTTCTTTGATATCATAGATTCCTGCTACTTCTAGCCCCTCTATCTCTGCAATGGTTTCTCTGTGCCAATTGCCCATTCCACCAAATCCTATAATTCCTATCTTCATATGAACTCCTGTCTTTCTTGGCTTATATCTGATGGGATTCGGGTGTCAAAAGTCATCCAAAAACTACCCTTCAGCAATTTTTATTCCTATCTACAAAAACATATCTTAATGATTATGCCCAATACATGGTTCCGCGATCTTCAAATAAAAGTACATTCTTTAAGCACTGGATGGCTTTTTGTAGTCCTTCATTTCCAGACATTAAACTATCTTCATGCTCGATACTAATGGCATAATCATATCCTGCTAATCTCAACTCTGAAATGATATCTTTCCAATAATCTTCTCCATGGCCATATCCAACTGCTCTAAAAATCCATGAACGGTTGATTTCATCTCCATAATGTGTGGTATCTAAAACACCATTCTTACTGGTGTTTGTTGGATCAACCTTGGTATCCTTTGCATGAAAATGGAACAATGCTCCTGCTTTTCCAAGTTCTCTTATACATACACATGGATCCATACCCTGCCATATTAAATGACTTGGGTCAAAGTTAGCACCAATTTCAGGACCTACAGCCTCCCGCAATCTTAGTAATGTATTGGTATTGTATACACAGAAGCCTGGATGTAATTCTAATGCAATTTTATGAATACCATGCTCTTTTGCAAAGGCAACCTTTTCCTTCCAATATGGAATTAACACTTCATTCCACTGATAGTCTAAGATTTTAGAGAAATCTTCTGGCCAAGGACAAGTAACCCAGTTTGGTTCTGTATCCTGTCTGCTACCTCCAGGACAGCCTGAAAATGTATTTACCACTGGAACACCTAGCTTTTCTGCAAGTAGAATGGCATTCGTTAAATCATCATCAAAACTCTTTGCAAGATCCTTTTGTGGATGAACCATGTTTCCATGACTGCTCAATGCACTGATCTCTAGATTGTGGCGTTTTAAAGTGTTTTTAAACTCTTCTAATGCCTCTTCATCGTGTAATAAAACTTCTGGATCGCAATGAGCTTTTCCAGGGAAACCACCACATCCTATTTCTATCATTTGAACACCACTATGTTCAAGATAAGTACATGCCTCCTCAAAAGACATATCCCCCAATACTACTGATAACACTCCTAATTTCATATTGAAATCCTCCTTATGATTGATTTTTATAATATATTGATGTCTTTATTCTTTTTTATTTTAGAGATATAAGTAAAGTATGCATTCACTCCATGCTTCTCTCTAAAAAAGAAATAATTCCTGTTTCGCCTTATCTATAATGATATCTTCCAAGTCATAATAATGATATTAAATCCTTGCTATAAATACATATAATCTTGCTATTTGCATATACTTTAGGAAGGACTGATATGGTATTTTTGTCTGGTCTTATGTTAAAATGCAGTCAACTAAAATCCATAATAAAAAAAAAGAAGAAGAACGCTATTCACACGCAATAAAGCCAAGGATTCCATAATCCCTGGCTTTATTGATTCTTTATAAATGATGTACCTTTGTTTCTGC
>DVLR01000211.1 GCA_018715425.1 Candidatus Merdenecus merdavium | reverse complement strand
ATGAACCTGTTAACGTTAGAAAAGGTAAGTAAAGCCTTTACTGATAAACTTTTATTTGATGAGATTGATCTTGGCATTCATGAATCGGACAAGATTGGTTTAATCGGTGTGAATGGAACAGGCAAGACCACCTTATTAAAGACTGTGGCAGGTCTTACGACTCCAGATTCAGGCATCGTAACAAAAGGTAAAAACATTCATGTACGTTACCTTCCTCAACATCCAGTATTTGAGGAAGGTGCTACAGTACTTTCAGCGGTATTAAAAGATAATGTAACGAAAGAAAATCAATGGTCCATAGAAAGTGAAGCCAAAAGAATATTAAACATATTAGGGATTGCGGACCATCATCAACAGATACACCATTTATCAGGAGGTCAAAGAAAGAAAGTCGCCCTTGCTAATACGTTATTAGCTCCTGCAGAAATTCTGATTTTAGATGAGCCGACGAACCATTTAGACAACCATATGGCTACTTGGTTAGAGGAGTATCTAAATGGTTATGGTGGAGCTATTTTAATGGTCACTCACGACCGCTACTTTTTAGATCGAGTGGTAAATAAAATTGTGGAAATAGATCACAGTAAATTATACACTTATCCTGGAAAATATTCAGAGTTTGTTCGCTTAAAGGAAGAAAGACAGAATATGGAGCTGGCAACAGAGCGAAAAAGACAGAGTATGCTACGAGTAGAGCTTGAGTGGTTGGCAAGAGGGGCAAGAGCCAGATCTACGAAGCAGAAAGCTCATATTCAACGAATTGAAGAAATGAGAGATCAAAAGGGTCCAATAGAGGATAAGAGTATTGAAATGAGCTCTATTGCATCCAGGCTTGGTAAGAAAACGGTAGAGGTTCTGGGAGTAAGTAAAAAATACGGTGATCGATGGTTATTTAAAGATTTTGAATACATATTTTTAAAAAATGACCGGGTGGGAATTGTAGGACCAAATGGTTGCGGTAAAAGTACACTTCTTAACATCATTACGGGCAATTTAGAACCAGATACAGGTCATGTAGAAATCGGACAGACTGTAAAAATTGGTTATTTCTCTCAGGAGAATGAAGAGATGGATCAGGGAATGAAAGTCATTGATTACATCAAAGAGGTTGGAGAGTTTATTCAGACGGCAGAAGGAAGTATTTCAGCATCGCAGATGTTAGAGCGATTTTTATTTGATGGTACTATGCAATGGAGCCTCATTGAGAAGCTATCTGGTGGAGAAAAAAGAAGACTTTACTTACTAAGAATTCTTATGGCGGCGCCTAACGTTCTGATTTTAGATGAGCCTACCAACGATCTAGATATCCAAACCTTAATGATTTTAGAAGACTACCTAGATGCTTTTGATGGAATTGTTATTACAGTATCCCATGATCGTTATTTCCTAGATCGTATGGTTCATAGAATTTTTTCCTTTGAAGAGGGGAATTTAGTTCAATATGAAGGCGGTTATACAGATTATCGTTTGGCATATGAGAGCAAAATCCAACCTAAAAAATCATTTGACCATAAAAAAGAATCAAAAACCAAAAAAGTGAAAGAAAAAAAACTGAAATTCACTTATCAAGAACAAAAGGACTTCGATACCATAGATGATGATATTGCCACATTAGAGACATCTATTGAAGAAATCAATGCAAGAATGGAAGAGGCTTCTAGTAATTATAGTAAACTAAATGAATTAATGGAAGAAAAGGGTATTTTAGAAAAAGAGTTAGAGGGAAAAATGGATCGTTGGGTCTATTTAAATGACCTGGCCGAAAGAATTGAGCAGGAAAGGGCGGAGGATTAATTTGAAAAAAAATATGAATCGTCTAAATCTTTATAAAAAGAAAGGGAAGACAAGTCCTCTTGGAGCTTCTATAGAAAAAAGAGGTATTAATTTTGCTTTTTTTTATAGAGAGATCTGTGAAAGGGTTTATCTTTTGTTATATAAAAAGGGAGAAGAGGAACCCTGCGAAACAGTTGAAATGATGGAAGAGGGATTATACAGTGGGATTTATAGTATTTATATAGAAGGACTGGATCCCAAGGAATATGAGTATAATTTTCTCGTTCATAAAAAGATCTTACAAGATCCATATGCCAAGTGTATCCTTGGAAGAGAACACTTTGGAGTGGAGAGAACGTCGAACCATCAGGTACGTTGTGGCTTTGATACTTCCCCCCCTTATCTCTGGGAAGAAGATCATCCCCTCTATTTACCTTTTGAACAAGTCATTTCCTATAATTTAAACGTACGTAGTTTTACCATGCATCGAAACTCCAAAGTAAAAAACAAAGGAACCTTTAAAGGATTAATAGAAAAAATTCCTTATTTTAAAGAACTAGGCATAAATCAAATTGAGCTTATGCCTGCTTATGAATTTGAGGAAGTAGAGTTTGAAAAAAACAATCATCATATGGTAGAAGCCGTAAAGACTCCTTTGGATCGGCCGTATGCAATGATTCAAGAAGAATCAGATAGAAGATCTTATAAAGTGAATGCATGGGGCTATACAGAAGGCAATTACTTTGTACCAAAGGCAGCATATGCAGCGACAAAGAATCCTTCGAAAGAGTTTAAAGATATGGTAAAAGCCTTTCATAAAAATGGAATAGAAGTCATTATGGAATTCTATTTTCCTAAGGGGATAGATCCATATTTAATAGCCCAGTGTCTACGCTTCTGGATACAAGATTACCATATGGATGGATTTCATTTAAATGGAATCAAAGAATATCATAGGATACTTGCCCAAGATCCATATTTAAAAAATGTAAAGTTGATGGGAGATTTCTTCTTAATGGAGGAACGAAGTATTCAGGATCTATATCATCCATATCGCAACTTAGCAGAATATAACGATGGATTCAAAAATGATATTCGCCAATTTTTAAAAGGGGATGCTGGAGTAACCCTTTCTTTTTTAAATAGAATGAAAAAGAATCCTATCCATCAAACGGTAATGAATTACATTACCTCTCATGATGGCTTTACTTTAATGGATTTAGTCTCTTATAATGAAAAACACAATGAAGAAAATGGGGAACATAATCTTGACGGAACGGACCATAACTATAGTTGGAATTGTGGTATAGAAGGTAAAACTTCTAATAAAAAAGTAAATGCACTTAGAAGGAGACAGATAAAAAATGCCTTTGTCATGGTGCTATTAAGCCAAGGAACACCTTTAATTCTCGGCGGAGATGAATTAGGGAACAGCCAAGAAGGTAACAATAATGGATACTGTCAGGACAATAAAATTGGCTGGGTCAATTGGCAAGTACCTAAAAAGGATCAATGGATCTTACCTTTTGTCAAAGAATTAATTCAATTTCGAAAAGGCCATTTCATATTTTTAAACAAGAAGGAATATACAAATATAGATACTTTAACCTGCGGTTATCCAGAGATTTCATATCATACTGATAAGGCTTGGTTTGGAGGCTTGGATGAAAACAATCATTTTGTTGGAGTGATGTATTGTGGTGATTATGGGGTAGATGAACAAGGGTGTGCAGATGATTTTATTTATATCGCTTATAATATGCACTGGGAAGATCATAGTTTTGCATTACCCAAACTTCCTAATAAGATGGCT
>DVLR01000210.1 GCA_018715425.1 Candidatus Merdenecus merdavium | reverse complement strand
TCTTGCTGCTACTGTGATCTGTTCTTTTCCAGTCATGCCAGCAGGTGCTGTAAATAACTGTAAATCGAATTTCTTTTTATGCATATTCTTGTCTCCTTTACTGGAATAAATTAATATGTTCTGTAATCATTCGTTGCCTCTCGGCACGGTCCTTGATCGCGAGTATCTGTTCCTTAGTTACTGTTGCTTTCCCACCTGTTCCAGCTTTTGGCGCATTGCTCTTTAGAGCGTCCTTAACAGCATTCTGTACAGACTCCTGAAATAATTTCGCGAAAGAATCCACAGTCACTTTGGTCTGCTCCGCATCCGTAGATACTAGTCTGTCCAGCAGCTCATCGGGTACATTGATTTCCTCATCGGACAGCATCTTACGCGCAGTTTTTGTCATTTCGGTCAAGGATTCTCGTTCCTGATACTGTTCTAGCTGCTTTTTGAACTGATCCCTTTCATACTCCGCTTTCTGCTGAGCGTTCATTTCTGCTAACTTTTTAGCCTCATCTACTGCTTTCTGCTCTTTTTTCTTCCACTCTGCAACCTTTTGACTAATTAATTTGTCTACATCTTCGTCAGTGTATTTTAAATTTCGCTCAAGCTCTGGTTCTTTGGAATTTACTCCTTTTGGATCTCCACTCTTGCCTTTAGCTCCTACTATTGGATCCGCAAGCTTAGGATCTGCAGGTGCTGGGTCCGCAGGATCAGCAAATAACTGTAACGCAAAAAATACCTTATCTCTCATTTTTTCTTTACCTCCGTTTTTGAAACTTTTCGCATTGTTTTCCGTAGCTTATAGCATCCACGCCTGGCTATCCCCGTAGCTTTTTACGTCATCCACGCCTAGACAATTTGAATATAGTTGGGGTAGGCATCTGCCATCCCACAAACTCCAACAAAAAAAGAATCTACCAGAAACTTGGATTGCTCTGATAAATCCTTTGTTTTAAGTTTAAATATCCCTGGTGCTATTATATAGCATGGCCTGTCCTCTGTTAGGTTCTCAATGGATGCAATTAGAGCTTGGGTTAGTGTAGATACTCCAGCACACACAATGTCCTGACCAGATGGAGCGTATCCTGCATGTCCAGTTACCGATATATTTTCCTTTTGGACACTTACCTCAATCATAAGCACCCCACCTCTTGAAAGGCTCTAAAGATTTTTGGAGACTGAATCGCAATCCAGTCTATCATTTCTTCATTCTCGCTCCACGCACCAAAATGGTTATTAGAGCAAGAATCCAACCCCGATTCAAAAAGAAATGCGTGAATAATCTCATGTCTCATAACCGCTTTTGCATAATACTCCAAATCTTTTTTGGTATCTTGATCCTCTTCAAAAACAGCAACAACAATTTTCTTGGTGGAAGAATCCATGTAACCATCTTTACCCTCTAGTTTTGGATTCTCCCCTTCGTGTTCCCTGTAGATAGCGTACTCTGTTCCTAAAATATTTACTTTCATCTATTCCTCCTTAAAAATGAGCATAAAAATACCACCGGTCATAATCGACTGGTGGTATCTATTTCAAACGTGGCAATTCAATATCTGACTCAACGTAAACAGCGTCTACCTCATAATCGTTATAAACCTTTATCTCTTGAGTCCCCTTAAGGTACCTTTGTATTCCCGTTCCATCAACATCCACAAGAGGATTTTCTTTCACAATGTCAGGAATAAAACTTTCTATATTTTGACAGGTCTCTAAAAACTTCTCGTTTGATGCCTCTTGATATACATTATATTCATACATCACTATTACCTCCAATTCCAAACATTTTATTCACATCCTCATTCGTCTTTGTTGCAGTAGCATAAATATCTTTTATAGCTTCTTCCCTAGATAAACCTTTGCGCTTCATCTTGCTTGAGATCAGTTCCTCAAAAGACTTGTTGGGTCTAACCGTATCCAATGATTTTCTGGTTTCTTCGTCCTCCATCATCTCACGAGCCTTGGTTCGTATCTCGTTTCTTTGCTCAAAAGCTATCCGTGCCTGAACTTCCATCGGAAGGCTATTATCAATAGTATCTTTGATACCATTTACTTTATCAACATACCAATTTCGAACTTCCTGATTGGATAATTTTATTGTATCACTTTCACCGGGTTTTACAACACCTTTCGGCTGAATTTTACTTTCCTGTGCTTCGATTTCGGCAAGTCTCGCCTCTAGGGCTTCCCGATCCATGTAAGCCGCCGTACTACAACGACAGTGTGGGTGCATCGGGCTTGCGTTTGTTCCTGGCATCATCTTTTGTACATCAAAAGTTTTATCGTCCAGAGCTTGGCAGATAGGGCAAGCGGTCGGCTCGGCAATAAATACATATTGGTCATATCCGTTGCGTTCATAAGACTGTTTCTGTGCCTCTGTCTGTACTCTAGCTAGTTCTGTTTGCATGAGCCGTTCAGCATTGTTTCTGCTGACTCCAAATGTCTTAGATATATGACGCGCCAATACCTTCGGATTCCTGCCTTGGATAAGCCCAGTCTTTAGCTCTTTCGCTAGTTCAGCCTTTAACATATCTTGGTACATCCATATCCTGTCTGAAAACTTGGCATTCTGAAAAGACGCATTAACAATGGCATGTGCTGCCTTTTCATTATTCAATACGGACTTGCCAAGAATCCCCGCCTGCCGCTTAAATTCTGCTAACGTCCGATCGGTAAGTGTTGTGTCAAAATACTTCTGCAACTCGTCAAACCCATCCACCAACTCAAGGCCAATATCGGCTTTGAGCATTTCTAACCGATTAATCTTCATCGTGGCATTGTATAACCGCATTTCTTCGTTGGCTTCGCTGGAAAATGTCTTATCCGCCACATACTTCTTTGCTTTACGTTCGTAGACGTCTATATCAAGCTGTGTGACACGTTTCTTTGCATCAGCTAAGGTTATTCCCTCTTTGGCTGCATAGCGGGTATAAAAGCCGTTTATCTCCTTTTGGATATTATCTAGCATGTAATTATAGATATCTTGGATTTTTTTATTATATTCCAGCTCATCCCTTGTGTTATTCTTGAGCTGTTTGGCTTCCCTCTGGCTCCAATACGTCTTGCTGTCCATGATTCAACCTCTCTAACAATCTGTTATCCGTAGCAGTTTCTTCTCTTTCCTCTTGCTCTTTTTTTAGCCTTTTGATCTCATTTTGGACGTTATCCACAATTGACAGGACAGACAATTGTGTCTCTTGCGATACGATGCCATCAAGATTTCCTACAATTTCACTCTCCTCCAGGACGTTTGCAGGAACGTTTGGTGTAAAACGATAATGCAGCTTTACCCAGTCATCTTTTTTCATACCAGATACTGGATTACTAAAAATCAACTTGTATCTTCGGTTCATGCCAGATGTAAACTTCCGTTCCTTGGTTTTTTCAAGGTTACTCATAGCTTGCAGCTTATATTTGAGAGCAATTCCACTGGTTTGTCCAAAATTCACATCGGATATATTCGCCACCATGCTGATCTGAAAAATGAGACGTTCTAGACGGTCAATCAAGTTTTCTTGCGTTGTATCCCCGTCAGGTTTCCCCATGAACTCCACTGTAGGCAAGGTGTTTTGTAATGCTGGTGGAAAGTTTACAATGCGGTTGTCTCGAATACTCTTGACGTCCTCTTCATTCACGGTAGCCCCCAACACTTTCAAATAGGCATCTGCGAAATAGTCCACATCATTCGCCTTTTCAGAGATTGCCTTGTTGTATGCATTGATCATAGTCAATACAGGTTCAAAGATTCCCATCTGTTCTGCATTTTCTACATACTCCGTGGCTGGAACTCCATCAAAACCATGTATCTTCTCTTCTTCTTCCCATACAAGCTTACCGTGTTGGGTAAAGTATCGTACCTTAGATTCATCTGATACACTGCCGTGCAATATATTATTAGAGTCTATGTATAAACGAACAAAGTTTTTAGGTCTGCACAGCACCGAATCATCATAAATCATAAATGCATCCATTGGTGTCAGATATGTAATGCCTATCTTTCCAAATTCATCCACGTAGTACATCTCATATCCCTTGCCGTAGATGCTGCATATCTTAGACAGCTCGGCGTTATTATCGTCCTGGTCATTGTATTGATCTAGGAACTCTACAAACTTCCCAATACCGTCCTCGTCTGCCGTAATCTTGATGGGGTGCCCTATGAAAAATCCAGTCATCGTATCAACAATATATTTTGCAAAATTTACCGCGATTCGATTGTCTGGTTTCCATTCTGGCTTGTTTTCTTGATAGAAGATCGGATAATCTGTTTCATAAGCTTTTTTTAATTGTTGATAGCGAAACGTTGATTCAAATGCATGTTCCTGGAGGAACTCTCCTAATTTTTTATCGTCTAGTTCTTCATCACTTGCTAATCGAAACATTCTAAATTCCTCCTTTCACTGGGTTGTAATGACTCTGTGCAACGTCACGTTCTATCGAGTATTCAAATGCATCTAGTGTATCAATGTCGCTTGTACCATCATCCAGGCGCACATCCTCATCTGCCTTACTATCCCAGACGGCATCCTGTAGGGCCTGCGACAACGTTTCACAATCCTCTGTCAACGAAAAAAGCCTGGCTCCCATGAGACGGACTGTATAGTCGATTCTATCTTTTATTCTTATTTTCCATGCTGGCAGTACAACGATACTGGGATATTTTTTTCTGCAAGCATTCGTGATGCTCTGCCCCAGGACTGTTTCTGCATTATCCCAGTAGACGAACTCTGGCATTCCATACTTCTCAATGACGGCTCCCACAAACTGCAAAAAGAGTTCTGACAGAAGATTTGCATCTATTCCCTGTGGATAATCCTTGTTCATATATCTACGACTCATCAACCCTTGCACCTTACCACCCTTGTACTTTCCTGTTGCCACAAAAGAGTGACCAGATCCATTACCACCAAAGTCAACCCCGATCTCTATTCTCGCAATGTTCTCCCTATTCACCTTGGTAACAAATGAATCAGGCTGATCTGCAAACTTTCGATATATGGATCCCTCTGCACGTTTCCACTGGCCCTCGATCAGGCGGTCATAATAGACCGTGCCCTCATACTCCTTGCAGAGGTTATAAACGTACTCCGATGGCAAAAACGGGTTGTCAAAGATTCGGTATTTCTGCAAATAAATATCTGCATCCGAATCAATAAACTTTTTAAGCCAATGCGTGGGATTCTCTGGGTTACACGCTCCATCAAAGCGACTATAAGACTTGTCAAGACGAGATTTTAACATCTGGAATACATCTTGATTCCACTTTGCGATCTCATCGCCATACGTATATTTGATAGATGAACCTTGTATCTTTGCAACCTGACTAATCTTTTCGGCACCAAGACAATAGACGTCTTCACCGCATACTCTGGCAATGTTACGGTTGTTGATCTGTCCAATCAAGCGATCCGTGTAGATTTCTCTCATCGGCTGTAGAACATTACGCTCAACGGTCTCCCTTGATACTCCAAGGATCACATTTAATCCAGGTTCTCCAGCCCTTTCACGGATTCTAGCAGGTATCATATATGCAGTATCTACAAACGACTTTCCTGATCTTACCGCACCTGACTTAATATTCCATCGGTGATTCGCATTCACTATATACTCATTCTGTTTCTTGCTTAACTGCATTATCATGTACCTCTTTCAATATCTTATCAAGCTTACCAAGGGCTTCATCTGTTTCGTTTTCTCCAGTGACTGCCTGCTTTCTTGCCTTATTAAGCTCTGTCTTACTTTGTTGTTCCTCTAGGCTGGCATCTGTCTTATCGCTTTGCCCTGAATACTTCGCAATTACTTCATAAGCCTTCACGTTGCCATTTAATGCCTCTTTAATCATCGCACCGTTGACGGCCGATTCAAGGGTACTATCTAGACCTAGAGACTCCAATAGTGGTGTCCATTCAGGGTTATTTATCTCAGCAGTTAGAAGGGCGTTTAAAGCCTTACGAAAATCTGCTTTCCTTCTCCTTGCCTCTCCCGATGCCTTGCCCCCCTTAGTTGCAATCTCTCGTAGTTCTTCCGTGGTTCGACTGTCGAATCCCTTCCCTTTTAAGTTTTCCTCATTGGCCATCACCTCACCTTCCTATCTGTCTCTTTTTCTGCATTAAAAAAGCACCCATAATCTAAGTTATAAGTGCATAATTATAATAATTTTATTTAATTATTTTCCTCTTTTCTATTGACAGCCACCTCGCAAGGTGGTATAATATTATTATAGAAAGGAGGTGGAACAATGTTAGATGATATGATAAAGGTGCTTACAATAATTTGGTTAGCCGTACAAATTGCCAGCAAGCTAAATGACAGTGACCAAAACAAGTAAGCACCACAAAGGGGGAAGAAATTCCCCCACCTCTCTAAGAGGTATCTTTATTATATCACAACATTGAATGCTATGAAAGAATTAAACACCAATATTGCCACACTATTAATCGTTTTTATAATCCTTAAATTAATTGATTTTAATAACTTAGGCATACTAGATATTATTATCTTAGTACTTTTAGTTATTCTTATCATCCTAAACTTTATGAACTGGAGGAAAAGCCATGAAACTAAAAATAATACGCCTTAATAAGTCTTTAACTGTTCCCGCCCTCTCTAAAATTAGTGGCGTGCCAATAAGGACGATCGAGAACATAGAACGTAACGATGAGGCTAAAGTATCTACAGTTATCAAGCTTGCTGATGCCCTTGAAGTAACCCTTGATGAACTATGTAGAGATTAGGCAGCTTATGGCTGCCTTTTCTGTCCTGTTACATCTTTCCTTACTGCACATCCCCACCAACATGCAAATATCCCACTCAACGTCACATCCTATAAAAACAGCTACTACCAAAAAAGGTAATAGCTATTCCATCTGCAAAAATTTAAGGAGTTCTCCTTGGATAACAAGTATATTTATGATACTATCATTCTAACACACATGATTGTATCATTGTGTATCATATATTTTAAAGTTTCTTAAAGCTTTATTATGAATCCTGTGCACTTGAGCCCATTCGTAACCAACTTCCTCACAAACTTCCGTCCAGGTTTTGCATTCAAGGTATTTTATCTTTAACAGATTTTTTTGATCTTCATCTTTTAACATCTCTATTCTTTGTTCAATCTCCACGTACCGAGATATCTTATCATACCTAGCATTAACTTGGTCTTTCTCTAGCTTTTCAAGCCTTACAATATAGTCAGACAGGTCTTTCTTATCTGTCCCATGTGGCATATCATCATAGAACATACTTATTGATACTTTATCTCTTCTGCAATCAATTACCTTCCTGTCTGCGATCTTAGCCGCCAATACCAACGGTTCATATGACTTAAGATATTCCTTCTTCTTTTCGTTCTCCGTTTTGATTTGCTCGTCCAACTGAATGTCCTCCCTTTAATCTTTGCTTATATTTAGTATAAAAGTCTGGCTCTTTAAACCACTCTCTCGCTTTATCATCTACATATTTCTGCATATGATCTAACTCTCGATCTCTTCCTGCATCCCTTATTCTCATTC
>DVLR01000209.1 GCA_018715425.1 Candidatus Merdenecus merdavium | reverse complement strand
TGTGTCTCCACAACCTTGTAGTTTTTATCTTACTTTATGTCTCTTGGTATATTATACAGATAGTCCTTCTAATAAATGAGTGAGAGCAGATCCACTGCTACTATGACTTCTAAGAACTGTAATGTTTCCTTTTTTTGCTTCTGATACTGTACTGATGACCATTTTATGAGAAACAGTATTGGTAAATAAAATAATCACATCTGGTGTTCCTAGTTGCTTTTTTAGATCTCCTGACATTTGTGTAAACACTTTCGCCTTACAACGATATGATTTACATATTTCTTTATACCGACAAACCATTCTATCATGGCCTCCAACGATTACAATACTCATAAAGCACCTCCTATTATTTCCTGCTATACTTTTCAACTTTAATTAGCTTATGCTAACTCGTGTTATAACTATAACATAAAACAATAAGACGAACAATGGATCACATGAGAATGTTTCTCATCTTCCAAAAAACATATTATTTCTTCATAAACTCTTTAATTCCAGAAAAAACTTCTTCACTAATAATATGTTCCATTTTACAAGCATCTTCTTCTGCTAATTCTTCAGAAACCTTTGCCACATCTATTAAGAATTTAGTAAGCAATTTATGGCGTTCATAAATACTATTGGCCTTTTTTCTTCCTTTATCTGTAAGTAAAATAGAACCATTTGTATCAATTTCAATATAGCCATCTTCTTTTAATATGCTCATGGCACGACTTACACTAGGTTTACTAAAGTTTAGCTCTCGTGCCACATCTATAGATCTCACATTTCCATTTCGGTTTCCTAAAACTAGAATTGTTTCTAAATAATTTTCACCTGATTCATACAATATCTTTACCTCCTAACGTCTTTGTATATCATCTTAAACGATATAGGCATAATAGTCCATAGAATATTAGGCTTTCTCTTCTTTCTCACAAGAAGAACTTGCCGAACATCCATTGCATCCACAACATCCCTTTTCCTTTCCTGTCTTACTATCATATACCTTTTTAGCTATTATCCCTATGACAATTGCAGCTACTCCTACACCTATAATAATATCAATAACCATATCTATCTCTCCTTTCAAAAAACTTTAGATGTTTACGAAACTCTATATGATATAAAATTTGCCTATTTAAATCCTATAAAAATAGGCAAAGGATGACACTCATATCTCTTTATCTGACGTGTCATCCTCCTAACTCATCTGACAGCGTACTAAGTAAGGGAAACCTTTACAACCTGTCTTATGATTATATCATATTCAAAATATCATTACTAGTAAATTACCTATTATGTTGATACAAAATGCCACGATATAGGCAACTGCCATTTGAATTCCTATGGCTTTAAATGTCCACTTCAGTGATCCCATCTCTTTTCTCAGAGCACCTACAGCTGCAAAACAAGGCATACATAATAAGTTAAAAGCCATATAAGAATAAGCTGATACTTTTGTAAATACATCCGCTACACCTGGAAGTGCTGCTGCTCCTTCCATTGCTGCATCTGCTACGCCTTCTGCTGCATTAAATAGCACTGCAAAGGTTGATACAATGTTTTCTTTAGCAATAAATCCAGTCAATGTACCAACAACTGGTCTCCAGTCGTTTCCAAAACCTAGCGGAACGAAAATAAATTGTAATACTTTACCGATCTGTGCAATAATACTACGATTCATTTCCTCTTCTGGTAAGTACTCGAGAGTAAAAGAAAAACTAGATAATAACCAAATTAATACCGTTGATGCAAAAATAATCGTTCCCGCTTTGATTGCAAAACCTTTTACTTTTTCCCATCCATGAATGAAGACACTTTTTAATGTTGGAATTCTATATTGAGGCAATTCCATGATAAAGTTAGATTCACCACCTTTAAACATGGTCTTATTTAAAATAATTCCCACTATAACAGCGGTTGCCATACCTAGGAAATAAATACTAAATAAAATCCATGTCTGGTTACTATTAGGAAATAGGGTTGCTGCGAACATTAAATAAATCGGAAGCTTTGCACCACATGACATAAATGGAGTTATAATCAGGGTAAGTCTTCTATCTTTTTCACTTTCCAAGGTTCTTGTTGCCATCATAGCTGGCACTGAGCAACCAAATCCCATTAATAAAGGAATAAAAGATCTTCCAGATAAACCGAATTTACGGAAAATTCTATCCATTACGAATGCTACTCTAGCCATATAACCACTATCTTCTAATACAGACATGAGTAAGAAAAGAATTAGAATCTGTGGCAAGAAGGAAACAACACCACCAAGTCCTGCTAGAATTCCACTTTCCACCAAGGAGATCGCCCATTCTGATGCACCAAGGCTAGTAATTCCATTTACGATAAAGGATGTTAATGGACCTTCCCAAAAATTAACAACGAGGTCTTGTAACCAAACTCCTGGTCCTGGAAGTACAAATAAGACTTTTTCACCAAAAGTTATAGAAAACATGAAATACATGATAACTGCAAATAAAGGTAAAGCCAAAAACTTATTTGTTAAAATTTTATCAAGTTTGTCTGATTTTGTCTCTACATGGCCCACATGTTTCTTTTTCACTGCTGCTTTTACGATTTTTGAAATATATTTGTAACGTTGGTCTGCAATTTCAGATTCTACGTCAGGTATCTCTTTTTCTATTTCACTAATAACCTGATCTACTTTTTCTTTCTTATCCTTTGATAGATTTTGTAGAAGAATTTCATCTCCTTCTACAATCTTGATAGCTCTCCAATCTCTATCAGAACTTTGTGGCTCATCTAAGATTGTTTTTACTTGTTCAATACCATCCAATATAGAAGAACTATAAATCTCTTTCATAATAGACTTTTGAGGTTTCTTACCTACTTCTGCTGCCACTTTCATGAGTTCATGTATTCCTTTACCGCTTCTTGCAACGATAGGAACAACTGGAACACCTAACATCTTTGAAATTTTATTGCAGTCAATAGAATCTCCTCTTGCTTCTACCTCATCCATCATGTTAATTGCAATGACTGTAGGAACCTGAGTCTCCATAATTTGAAGCGTTAAATATAGATTTCTTTCTATACTAGTACCATCTACGATATTGATTAAAGCATCTGGTCTTTCTTTTGCTATATAATCTCTTGCTACTATTTCTTCTGCTGAATAGGGTGACAGGGAATAGATACCTGGTAAGTCCAAGATCACAATGTCTTTATCTTTTTTGTATGTACCTTCTTTCTTGTCTACTGTAACACCTGGCCAGTTTCCAACATGCTGTTTAGATCCAGTTAATTCATTGAATAATGTTGTTTTCCCACAGTTTGGATTTCCTGCGAGCGCAATCCTTAAATCCATTTTTTTCCTCCCTAATTGGTTAGAGCACTCTAACTTATTCTGAAAATTTTACAGAGCCCATAATCTTGCGGCTCTGTTACTTCATTTCTATTTGTGCTGCTTCATCTTTTCTTAAACTCAACTCATATCCTCTAATGTTTACTTCAATGGGATCTCCAAGAGGTGCGACCTTAATTACTTTAATTACAGTTCCAGGAGTAACTCCCATGTCCATAATTCTTCTCTTTAAAGCTCCCCTCACACCAATGGATACCACTGTGCCCTCTTGTCCTGGACGTAGTTCCTGCAAAGTCATGCTTCTCTCTCCTTTTTATTCCACGATTATTTTTTCTGCTAAGCTTCTGTTCAGTGCGATACGCACACCTTTTATCAGTAAAATTAATCCACTTTCATTTTCAGAAAGTAACTTTACTTCTTCACCTTGATTAAATCCGATATCTTGTAGATGTCTTTTCACGCTATCTTTTCCTTTTAGCGAAGCAATTCTTTTTGTTTCTCCTAACTTTACAAATGATAATGGCATGTATATCACTCCTTACATTTTTAATCTGATATTGAATATCATTTACATCTTAATCTTACTCCTTCAGATAATGATTGTCAATACCAATTAGCTCTCTAGATTGTACCTTTTAAAAAGCAAAAATCTCATAACAAAAGTGGCTTATCACCTGCTGAAATGATAAGCCACTTTTACAGCCTCTCGGCCAAAAGGAGTTGTAAACTAATTTTTTTGTATGGTATGTATGTGTTAGTCATTGCTAACTAAATATATAGTAACATACTTTTCCTAGATAAGCAAGATGTTTAATGTAGAAAAAATCTCATTAAGCTTATTGATTTACCCTTTCTGTCTCAATCCTGTTCAGAGACGGTACACATTACATGGATTTACGATCTGCAATCTCTGCCATCTTAGCATTGTTCAATCGGGTATCACCGTGTACTCTACTATAAGAAAGATATCCATTCATACGATCAATTTTGGTTAAGTTTTCTGAACCACATTTTGGGCAAAGATCCATTTCTAGCTCCTCATACCCGCAATCATCACAGTAGGATAATGATAGGTTTACACCTTCATAATATCCCAACGTCATGGCTCTTCGTATTAAACTTTTAATCGCCTCTTTATTATAAGAAATTGGATAGCGAACGTATTGTATCTTGCCACCATTGCATAATTCCCAAAAACGGCCTTCTAAATCTTGCTTTTCAATTGGTGTAATATCTTCTGAAACATGACAATGGAAGCTATTGCTCACGTATGGTTTATCAGAAACATTTTCGATGATTCCATATTTCTTTCTAAACTGTTCCACTTGGAGCCCACATAAACTTTCTGCAGGTGTTCCATAGATTGCGTAAAGATAACCGTCCTCTTTTTTAAACTCTTCCACTTTTTTATTAATATATTCTAATACTTCTAAAGCAAAAGCTCCATCTTCTCTAATAGACTTCCCATTATATAACTCTTGCAATTCATTTAATGCTGTAATCCCAAAAGAAGCCGTCATAGGTTTTAAAATGGATTTTATTTTATCAGAAGCCTTTAAGTTTCCGCCGTAAAATCCACCTTCACAGAAGCCTAATGGATTCGTAGATGCCCTCATTTCCCCTAAGTAGTCATAAGTTCTAATATGAAGTCGTCTAATCATATTCAAGTAATAATCAAGAACTTCATAAAAATCAGTACTTTCCTGTCTGGCTTTTGCTAAAATCATTGGAAGATGAAGACTTACTGCACCGATATTAAAGCGCCCTGTAAATACTGGTACATCCTGTTCATCTCTTGGCTCCATACCGCCTTTTTCATACCATGGACTCAAAAAAGCACGGCATCCCATTGGACTTATGACTCTGTTATACTTTTTATACATACTTGATATATAACCATCACCACTCATAGACAACCAGTCAGGATACATGGTTTTTGAAGAACAATCAATTCCTATTTCAAAGACATCTTCTCCTATTTTTCCCTTTCCATGAAGGTCTTCATCATACAAAAATACAATTTTAGGAAAGAGTACTGGCTTTTTGTTTCCAGGCTTTCCCTGACCTTCCATATGGACTTTTAATAACCCTATGGAAGCCATTTTTTCAAACGTCTCCATACCAAGGCCTAAAGTGACCGTTACGAAGGGATAATCCCCTCTAGAAGAACCAACAGTATTTAACTTGTATTCAATACCCTGCCAGCCCTGTTCAAAATCCCTTTTTACTCTATCCATCGCGTACTGATGAGACTTTTCTTTATAACCTTTCCAGCTTTCATCTCCGTATTTCAAAAATTCAGTTTTATATTTATCATAACTTTTTTGTGCATATGGAGCCAATACCTTGTCCACTTCTGGGACCGTAAAACCTCCATATTGCTGTGCTGCCGTACTTAAAATAATATCGCCCATAACATCAAAGGCTGTATCTAATGTCTTAGGCTCGTTATACCATACATTGCCCATTTCAAAACCATTCTTTAATACTTTACCAATATCAAATAAACAACAATTGATCGTATCTAATCTGGCTGATTGATCATGAATATAAATATAACCTTCTTTACACGCTTGTAATTCACTTCTTGTCATAAAGAACTTTCGGTAAAGCTCTTTGTTTAATTCATTAAAAATCAAACTTCTTTTAGTAGCCACCAATGCACTATCTGTATTTGCATTGCTCTTGTCTCCGATATACCGAATGGATTGACTTTTCGTATAAACATCATCCATCATATGGATAAAATCTTGTTTATAATTTCGGTAATCACGATAACTTTTAGCAACCCCAGGGTTCACTTTTTCTAAGGCATCCTCTACAATATTGTGCATTTCTGGTATGGAAACTTCTCCAATTCCCATAGATTGGCTACGCTGTGTTGCATACTCACAAATATATTCTAATTCCTCATCCGTAAATGTATACATAATTCGAGCCGCTGATTTATTTACGGCTCTAATGATCTTCTCTGAACGGAAGGGCTCTTTTGTTCCATCTTTCTTAATTACGTAAATCAATGTCTATCCTCCTATACCATATGTAGTAGCTCATATATAATGTTCTCAAAATCTTGTTTATACAGTATAAACGATGATAGTTTTTTAGTAAAGGTATAAAATAAACAAAAATATTATGGATGTTCTATTGCTTAAAGGTTATCATATGCCATATCTGCATAATCCCAGCAGATAATATTCATCCAGGCATCAATATAATCACCTTTTCTATTTTCATATTGAAGGTAGTAAGCATGCTCCCATAAATCAATGAGAATGATTGGTTTCACTGGATAGAATAAAACCGTGTCTTGATTTGGAGTATTAATCAGTGATAACCCTCCTGTTTGTTCCGCTACCAACCAGGTATATCCAGAACCGAAAAGCTCCAAAGCCTTTGCCTTAAAAGCTTTTTTAAATCCTTCCAAGGATCCAAAATCCCTTATAATCCCTTGAGCAAGCCCCCCTGTTGGCTCTTTTTTTTGTCCTTTACACATAATTCTAAAGTATAAATTGTGATTGTATACTCCTCCTGCATTATTCCATATCCCCGTCTGAATCTCTGCTGGAAGGCTATTGATGTAAAGAATCAGTTCCTCAGCTGTATAGTCTTTAAATTCTGGATATGGTTCTAATAATCGATTTACATTGTTTACATAAGCAGCCAAATGCTCATTATGATGAAGATACATAATTCTCGTTTCAATCTCAGGCTCAAGGGCATCATATGGATATGGTAATGGTAATAGATTTACTGCCATATTTTACACTTCCTTTCTATTCTATTTTTATAAAAATATGGATTTATAAATATAAAGCTAATTTTAACTTATTCATACTGTATTAATAATATTCTCATTCCCATGGAGTAATTTCACATAATATAAACTTTTCTCCTTTTATACCTATAGGATTCTTCATCATCTTTTAGAAAATAAGGTAAACTATGCGGTTTCAGTTACTTTCATCCCATTGATATATTTTTAAATATCACTTGTATATTTAAAACATTTTGATATAATGGTACAATGTAGATATTTTTCTACCCCAAAATTAAAAGGAGTGTGCTAAGATGAAAAACCTAACTATACCAACTAATTATAAGTCAGAACTCAATCTGTACGACACACAAAAAGCAATAAAAACAGTTAAAGATTTTTTTCAAACTTCTCTATCAGAAAATTTAAATCTACTTCGTGTGTCTGCCCCATTATTTGTAACACCAGAATCTGGTCTCAACGATAATTTAAATGGTGTAGAAAGGCCAGTTGTATTTGGAATTAAAGAGCAGGATGATGCCAAGGCCGAAATTGTCCACTCTCTTGCAAAATGGAAGAGATTTGCTCTAAAAAAATATGACTTTCATCATGGCAAAGGACTCTATACTGATATGAGTGCGATTCGACGCGATGAAGATACTGATAACATCCATTCTTTATATGTTGATCAATGGGATTGGGAAAGAGTTATTTATAAAGAAGAACGCAACATCGATACATTAAAAGATATTGTGAACCAGGTTTATAAGGCCCTTAAAAAAACTGAAAAATATATGGCTATTCAATATGATTACATAGAAGAAATTCTTCCTAAAGAAATCTTCTTTATCACCTCTCAAGAACTTTTGGATCGTTATCCAAACTGTACTCCAAAAGAAAGAGAATATAAGATTGCTAAAGAAAAAGGTGCTGTCTTCTTAATGCAGATCGGAGATAAATTAAGTTCAGGAGAACCTCACGATGGCCGTGCCCCTGATTATGATGATTGGTCTTTAAATGGAGATATTCTCGTCTACTATCCTATTCTTGATATCGCTTTAGAACTATCTTCTATGGGAATTCGTGTAGATGAAGATACATTAAAAAAGCAACTGGTAACCAGTGGCTGTGAAGATCGGATGAATCTTCCATTCCAAAAAGCAATTTTAGATAAAGAATTACCATATACCATTGGTGGAGGTATCGGTCAATCAAGAATCTGTATGTTTTATTTGAGAAAGGCACATATTGGAGAAGTACAGGTTTCCTTATGGCCAGACCATATTATAAAAGAAGCAGCAAAAAACGGTATTATCATACTATAACGAAAAGAGAAAAGGGCGCTCCTAACTGGATACGCCCTTTTCTCTTTTACATTTGCTCTTAATTTCCTTTACTACTTAGGGGATTACTTCTTTCTTCAAAAAAAATATTATTATCAGGTCGTGCCTTGTTTTTATCATCGTAGGCAGAATTTTCTCTAAAACTTGCAGCATAAATTTTCTGTTTTTTCCCCATTTCATATTTTTCTGGTGGTAAATAATTTTTTGGCCTTTGATCCATATGAACAACCTACTTTCTTTTACACCAATCACTTTGATCATACAAAGAATAACGATTTAACGATTCTTCTTTATCTAGTATGTTCTTTAACATCAAAATAATCCTAACACTATTTACCTCTATGATTACTTTTCTTTTATTTTTATTTTTTAAGACAATTCAAATTGTCCTGTATATAATTGATAATATTTACCTTTTTCCTCTAAAAGCTCCTCATGAGATCCTCTTTCAATAATATTACCATGTTCTAAGACTATAATTGCTTTTGAATTTTTAACCGTAGATAGCCTATGAGCAATAACGAATACTGTGCGATCCTCCATTAAACTATCCATGCCCTTTTCGATTAATTCTTCCGTATGGGTATCAATAGAACTAGTAGCTTCATCTAAGATCAGTACTGGTGGCATGGAAACTGCTGCTCTTGCAATGGATAGTAACTGTCTTTGACCCTGACTTAAATTACTGCCGTCTCCTGTCAACATAGTATCGTATCCATTTGGTAAACGCCTGATGAAACTATCTGCGTTAGCTAATTTTGCTGCCTCTTTCACCTGATTCATGGTTGCATTTAACCTACCATAACGTATATTTTCTGCTATTGTTCCAGTAAATAAATGTGTATCTTGCAATACTACAGATAAAGATCTTCTTAAATCATTCTTTTTAATTTCCTTAATATCAATTCCATCATAAGTGATGGTTCCACTATCAATTTCATAAAAGCGATTGATCAAATTGGTGATGGTGGTTTTTCCTGCACCTGTTGAACCTACAAAGGCGATTTTTTGTCCTGGCTTTGCATAAAGATTAATTTTATTTAAAATAATTCTCTGTTTATTATATCCAAAAACTACATCATGAAATCTAACATCACCCTTTAATAAAGTAAAAGAATCTTCTTTCTGACTTGAATTTTTCCATGCCCAAAGTCCTTCATGATGATCACACTCTTCATAAGTACCCTCATTTGTTTGAACGACTTTTGTTAAAGTAAAATGACCTTCATCAATTTCTGGTTCTAATTCCATAATCTCAAAAATACGCTCTGCACCGGATATGGCATTTAGCACAAAATTTAATTGTTGAGTAAATTGGTTGATAGGCATTGCTGTTTGACGCACAAATACTAAATAAGAAGCAAGGCTACCAACTCCCATTAGCCCTGAAATTGCAAATAAGCCTCCAATACATGCACATAAAGCATAATTAAAATATGAAATACTAACTATAACTGGAACAGTTCTTCCAGAATAGGTTAATGCCTCCGTGGATGCTAAACGTAAATCATTATTTCTTTTTTTAAATTCTTCCATGGCTTGATCTTCATAATTAAAGATCTTAACTACTTTTTGTCCATCCACCATTTCTTCTATATATCCATTTAGATATCCTAAATATTTTTGCTGTTTACTAAAGTAAAATTTACTTTTACCACCACTATATTTGATAAATGCATACATTCCTAAAAAAGAAATAAATACTACTATGGATAATCTAAAATTCAAAATCATAATCATGGTTGCTGTTCCAATAATCATAACAAAGCTTTGAATCAAAACTGGAAAGCTGTTGTTGAGCGCATCTTGAATGGTATCAATATCATTAGTAAAACGGCTCATAATTTCACCATGGGTTTTTCCATCAAAAAACTTAAGTGGTAATGTCTGTATCTTCTTAAATAAGTCTCTTCTTATTTCAGCAACAATCTTTTGTGCTATCTTCACGTTTAGCTGGGTATAGCCATATGTGCATAATACTCCAATTAGATAAATCGCTCCTAAGAATAGTAGCATCTTTATAAATCCAGGGATATCCATTGGAATAATATAATGATCTATAATAGGCTGTAACATATATGTGCCAAATAGGCTTGCACCAGCACTTACGATTACCATAATTGCTACTGCAGCAACGGATATTTTATGGTAGCCTAAATATCTGGTGAATTTTCTAAGAGTGTTCCAAATACTTTTTGGATTATTTTTTTTATCTTTTCCCATTATAGACCTACTCCTTTCCGTTGTGATTCAAAAGTTGCCCTATAAGCCTCGTTATCCCTTAAAAGGCTTTGATGAGTACCTATAGAAGTAATTTTTCCATCGTCCATCATAATAATCTGATCCGCATGTTCAATAGAAGAAATTCTTTGGGCAATAATAATCTGGGTACAATCCTTTAAATTTTGGGCCAATCTCTCCCTAATTTTAGAATCCGTAGCCGTATCTACTGCACTCGTTGAATCATCAAAGATAAGTACTTTTGGTTTCTTTAATATTGCTCTTGCAATACATAACCTTTGTTTCTGACCACCAGAAATATTGATACCGCCTTGACCTAAGTCCGTATTTAAACCATCTGGCATATGAGATACAAACTCATCAACGCAAGATATATGACAGGCTCTTTCAATATCTTTTTCTGTAGCATGTTCATTTCCCCATAAGAGATTATCTTTAATGCTTCCTGAAAATAAAGTATTTTTTTGAAGCACCATTCCGATAGAATCTCTTAAATGGACTAATCCATAATCTTTTACTGATCTTCCATCTATTTTTACATCGCCCTTTGATACATCATATAATCTTGGAATAAGCTGTACTAAGGATGATTTTGCCGCTCCCGTTCCACCTAAAATACCAACTACCTGACCGGCTTTAATATGAAGATTAATATCGGATAACACGTATTCCTTTGCAGATTCTTGATATTTAAAAAACACATGCTCAAAGTCTATGTTCCCTTTTGTAACTAGAGCATTAGGGTCTCCTTCATCTTTAATATCGATGTCTTCATCTAACACCTCTAAGATTCTTGTTCCTGATGCCAGCGATCTGGTTAACATCATAAATACACCTGAAATCATCATAAGAGAATTTAAGATTTGAAGAATATAGCTTAAAAATGCAGTAAGCTCTCCAACCTTCATACTCCCTATAAAAATCAAATTTCCACCAAACCAAAGAATGCTAATGGTGGTTATATACATGACTAACTGAAAGCATGGCAGATTAAAAGATGAATAATGGAATGCTCGCTGTGAAGCTTCTTTTAGGTCATCATTAACAGATTCAAATTTTTCAATTTCATACTCTTCTCTTACATATGATTTTACAACACGGATTGCAATTAAGTTTTCTTGTACCGTTCGATTCACCTCATCCATTGCCTTTTGCATGAATCCATATAAAGGTTTTACTTTATATATGATAAGATATAGAAATAACCCCAATATAGGTATTGCTACTAAAAATACTAAGGCTAGTTTCCAATTGATTAAAATAGAAAAGGAAAGTCCCATAAGTAACATAATTGGCGCTCTTACAATGGGGCGAATTCCTGCACTGACTGCATTTTGAACAATGGTTACATCACTTGTTAATCTTGTAACCAAGGATGATGTACTGAAATAATCAATGTTTTTAAATGAATATTTTTGTATCTTTTTATATTCTGCTTCTCTTAATTCGGCACCAAATCCCTGCCCCGCTGTTGCAGCATATCTGGCATAAAAAAGACCTAACATCAATGAAATTAAGGCACAGGCGATCATCAGTGCCCCTTTTATTAAAATATATCCCTTATCCCCTTTATTGATACCAATATCAA
>DVLR01000020.1 GCA_018715425.1 Candidatus Merdenecus merdavium | reverse complement strand
ATGCTGTTATTATTATTACTCATAACAAGAGAATACTGGAAAATATTAAGGTGGATTACGTCCATGTATTAGTAAACGGTAAGATTGTTAAAACAGGTCCAGCATCCTTAGCAGATGAAATTGAATCCAATGGATACACTGACTTTCAAGTAGCCCAGGAATAGGAGGGATATGCATGGCTGAAAATAAAACATACGTTGAAGATATTGATCGTGGTATCTATGATATAAAAAATGAAGACACCTATTCTTTTAAAACAGATCAGGGATTAAGTGAAAAAATAATCAGAGAGATTTCTGATGGTAAAAATGAAGATGAATGGATGAGAAATTTTAGATTGAACGCTCTAAAAGTATATCATAATATAGAACTTCCAACCTGGGGTCCAGATTTAAGCGAATTAGATATGGATCAAATTGTAACATACGTTAGACCAAAGGCGGATATGAAAGGAAATTGGGATGAAGTTCCAGAAGATATTAAAAAGACTTTTGATCTCCTTGGTATCCCAGAAGCAGAGAAGGAGTCCTTAGCTGGGGTTGGAGCCCAATATGATTCAGAGGTTGTCTATCATTCCATTAGAGGAGAGTTGGTAAAGCAAGGTGTTATTTATACGGATATGGAAACGGCAGTAAGAGAGCACAGCGATATTGTAAAACAATATTTTATGAAGGCGGTACCGCCAAATGATCATAAATTTGCAGCTCTTCACGGTGCTGTTTGGTCTGGAGGATCTTTCGTATACGTTCCTGAAAATGTACATGTAGATATTCCATTACAATCTTACTTTAGATCAAACTCTCCAGGGGCTGGTCAGTTTGAACATACCTTAATTATTGTAGAAAAGGGTGCCTCTCTTCACTTTATCGAAGGATGTTCAGCTCCTAAGTATAATGTGACGAACCTCCATGCTGGATGCGTTGAGTTATTTGTTAAAGAAGGAGCTAGTCTTCGTTACTCTACCATTGAGAACTGGTCTAGAAATATGTTGAATCTTAATACAAAAAGAGCCATTGTAGAAAAGGATGGTAAGATTGAGTGGGTATCAGGATCCTTTGGCTCTAAGATCTCTATGCTCTATCCTATGAGTATTTTAAAAGGTGATAATGCTTCATCAGAATTTACTGGTATTACCTTTGCAGGTAGAGGACAGGTATTAGACACAGGATCTAAAGTTATACATTTAGGTAAAAATACGACTTCTACAATTAATTCTAAATCCATATGTAAAGATGGAGGAGTAGCTGATTATCGAGGCGTGATTAAAGTAGGCCCAAATGCTTATGATGCAAGATCTACCGTTTCTTGTGAATCCTTAATGTTAGATAATGAATCGAAATCAGACACCATCCCAGTTCTAGACATTATGAATAGTAAGGTAGATATTGGACATGAAGCTAAAATCGGTAAGATTAGTGATGAATCTATTTTTTATCTTATGACAAGAGGGCTGAGTGAAGAAGAAGCTAGAGCGATGATTGTTCGTGGTTTTGCTGAACCTGTAGCAAAAGAATTACCATTAGAATATGCAGTAGAAATGAATCAATTAATACAATTAGAATTAGAAGGCGCTATCGGATAGGAGGAGTTACTATGGAAACAACAATAAAGAAGATGAATCCTTCTCCAGTGTCCACTTATAGATGGCTGGGTATGAATGATTATACATTAGATAAAGAACAATTTCACAGCAAGAAAGACCATACCCAAATAAAGGTTACAGGAGAAGAACAAATCAAGGTTTTATCTATAAATAATAAGAAGGATTATCTACCATCTCGTGCACCTATGGGCGAAGAGTTTAGAACATACGTAGATGGGCAAGTAGAAGGATTAAAACAAGTGATTGTTGATCAATCCTGTGAAGAACCAATTATTTATGATTACACCTTAAATAACGAAAGTCTATACGAAAAAAGTGAAATAATATTTGAAAAAGACGTCGATGCCACTTTAATCTTTATTTACAGAGGCATTGGAACCCATATGGGGATACAAGAGATTACAACTCATCCAGGTTCAAAAGGGACTGTAATTCATATTCATTTATTAGAGAATCAATCATTAGAGGCCTTAGAAACAATTGTGGCAGCAAAAAAAGATTCTAAAGTGAATGTTATCTCAGTTTTAATGGGTGATGATAGAATCATAGATAATATTAACATTCAGTTAGAAGACAAGGCAAAAGGAAATATACAAGGACTTTATTTACAGGGTGGTAATAGCCAACTGGATATGAATTACGTATTAACCCATGTAGGGGAATTAAGTGAAAGCAACATGGATATAAAGGGAGTTTTAGATGATCAAGCTAAGAAAACCTTCCGTGGTTCTATTGACTTTAAGAAAGGGGCTAGCCACTCAAAAGGACGGGAGAAAGAAGAAGTCCTCTTATTATCAGAACAAGTAAGAAATAAGGCGATGCCACTGATATTATGTGCTGAAGACGATGTAAGTGGAGAACATGCTGCATCTTGTGGAAGGATAGATGAGGATAAATTATTCTATTTAATGAGTAGGGGATTTTCTATGGAACATAGTAAACGAATGATTGTAGAAGGAAGTTTTCATCCAATTTTAGACCTGATTCCATCAGAAATTGTTGTAGAAGAGTTAATTGATATGATCCAAAGGAGGATGTCTTAAATGAGGGATATGAAACAGGATTTTCCTATATTATCATCGAGTAAGAATCCCATTGTATATTTAGATAGTGCTGCTACAACTCAAAAGCCAATCCAAGTCTTAGATTCCATAAGAAAATACTATGAGGAAAGTAATGCAAATCCTCATAGGGGTTCCTATCATCTTTCCATGATGGCAACAGATGCTATGGAAGAAGGTAGAAATAAAGTTAAGAAGTTTTTAAATGTAAACACTCAAAAAGGTGAACTTATTTTTACAAAAAATGCAACGGAATCTTTGAATCTTGTTGCTTATAGTTTTGGTAATTACTTTGTAAATGAGGGTGATGAAATTTTAATTTCTATTCAGGAACACCACTCAAATTTAGTGTCTTGGCAACGAGTAGCTAAGGAAAGAAAAGCGACCTTAAAATATATTTATTTAAAGGAAGATGGAACTTTTGATTATCCTGATTTTTTAAGTAAAATCAATCATAAAACAAAGGTTGTTGCTGTAACTCATGTTTCAAATGTACTGGGATTTATAAATCCAATAAAAGACATCATAAACGTGAGTAAAAAATACGGTGCAGTTACGGTCATTGATGGAACCCAGGCAGTGCCTCATTTGAGTGTTGATTTAACAGATCTTGATCCTGATTTTTATATTTTTTCTGGTCATAAGCTACTCGGTCCTATGGGAGTAGGTGGGCTATATGGAACAAAGGAACTGTTAGATAGAATGCCTCCATTTTTATACGGTGGAGACATGATCGATTATGTGGAAGAACAGGAAACAGACTTTGCTCCGATTCCTGCTAAATACGAGGGCGGAACTCAAAATGTAGCATCTATAGTAGGACTTAGCACAGCTATTGATTATTTACAAAACATAGGAATGGAGCAAATCCTTGCAATGGAGCAGGATTTGGTAGCTTACACCATAAAGAAAATGAAAGAGTTATCTTTTATAGAGATATTGGGCGATTTAGATCAACCAAGAATTGGAGTTATTCCGTTTCAAGTCAAAGATGTCCATCCACATGATGTTGCCTCTATCTTAGACCAAGATGGCATTTGCATTCGAGCAGGTAATCATTGCGCTCAACCCTTATTAAAACATATGGGATATAGCTCTGTTTGTAGGGTATCATTCTATCTTTATAATACAAGAGAGGACGTTGACTTTTTTATCAATAAACTAAAAGAAGTAAGAAGGTGGTTAGGATATGAGGCTTGATGATATTTATACAGAATTAATTATGGAGCATAATTCTAATAAAGAAAATAAAAGGCAACTAGAGCATGCCGATACTTGCAAGCGTGGTCATAACCCAAGTTGTGGAGACGATATCACCTTAGAGGTATCCTTTGATGGTGATAAGATCAAAGATGCAGCTTATACAGGTAGTGGATGTGCAATTTCTCAAGCATCTACATCTATGATGATCGATCTGATGAAAGGAAAATCAAAACAGGAAGCATTAGAATTGATTGAGACCTTCTTAAAAATGATCAAACGCGAGATTACCGATGATGATGAGTTAGAAGAGCTAGATGATGCAATTGCACTTAAAAATATTTCAAACATGCCTGCGAGAGTAAAATGTGCTGTTTTAGCATGGCATACCCTAAAAGATGCCATTGATGAATCCAATAAAGAACAATAGACATACAAGTAGATCATGAAAAACAAGTAGAAGATATATCCTCCTCATGCTATAATATATCAAGAAGTAGATACAGTACAAGTCATAACTGTATTTGTAAATACTAATTTGATATGGAATGGACAGGAGGATATTTCTATGGATTTTGATAGGGATCAAGCAAGAAATTGTATCAGCAATGGGGCAGCAGTATTAGGTATTGAATTTGGGTCTACAAGAATAAAAGCAGTGTTGATTGATGAAAACAGGAAACCAATTGCATCAGGTAGCTACGATTGGGAAAATCAATTAGATCATGGAATTTGGACCTATCCTTTAGAAGATATATGGAAGGGTTTACAATCTAGTTACCAAAATCTTTTAGCTGATGTAAAAAACCAATATGGTGTAGGTATTAAGAAATTAGCAGCTTTAGGTTTTAGTGGTATGATGCATGGATATATGGCTTTTGATCAAAAGAAAGAGCTTCTCGTTCCATTTAGAACATGGAGAAACACCATTACGGGAGAGGCTTCCCAAGCTTTAACAGAGTTATTTCAGTATCAGATTCCACAGCGTTGGAGTATTGCTCATCTATATCAAGCCATTTTAAATGGCGAACAACACGTAAAAGACGTTGAATACATGACTACTTTATCAGGTTACATCCACTGGACCTTAACAGGGGAAAAGGTAATTGGCATAGGAGAAGCCTCTGGAATGTTCCCCATTCATGTCCATACAAGTGATTATGATCAAAAAATGATGGAGGACTTTGATGCATTAGTATCACCAAAAGGATTTTCCTGGAAACTGAAAGAAATACTCCCTAAAGTGCTCCTTGCTGGAGAAGAAGCAGGTTACTTAACGGAAGAAGGAGCTAAGTTGTTAGACGTAAGTGGAGAGCTAGAAGCAGGGATTCCTCTATGTCCGCCAGAGGGTGATGCTGGAACTGGAATGGTTGCTACAAATAGTGTTGCGAAACGTACTGGAAACGTTTCAGCAGGTACTTCTGTATTTGCCATGTTAGTGCTAGAGGAGGAACTAAAAAAGGTTCATCCAGAGATTGACCTGGTTACGACTCCAGCAGGTGACTTAGTGGCCATGGTACATTGTAATAACTGTACCTCAGATATTAATGCATGGATGGGATTATTTAAAGAAGTAACAGATACCTTTGGATTAAACTTAGGTATGAACGAACTATTTGGAACTCTTTATCATAAAGCGTTAGAAGGTGATTCTGAATGCGGTGGTTTATTAGCATATAACTATTATTCAGGAGAGCATATCACTGGATTTGAAGAAGGAAGACCATTGTTTGTACGTAAGCCAGATAGTAACTTTACCTTATCAAATTTTGTTAGGGTTCACTTGTTTACAGCTCTAGGAGCATTAAAAGTAGGCCTTGATATTTTATTAAAAGAAGAAGGCGTAAAAGTAGAAAAAATCTATGGACATGGTGGATTCTTTAAGACAAAAGGTGTTGGTCAAAGAATTATGGCGGCAGCTATGGGGGCATCTGTGGCAGTTATGGATACTGCAAGTGAAGGAGGAGCGTGGGGAATTGCTCTACTGGGTTCTTTCTTAATAAGAGAAAATAAAGAAGAGGATTTAGACTCTTTCTTACATGAAAAAGTATTTGCAGGGGAACAAGGAACTACAGTTGCACCAGATATGAAAGATGTAAAAGGGTTTGATGAATTTATTCTAAGATATAAAGAGGGACTTTCAATCGAACGTTCAGCTATAGAATTTCTAAAGTAATCATAAATCGTAGAAGAAAACAAAGGAGTGAAAGAATGGTTAACTTCCAATATTATACGCCTACTAAAGTGATCTTTGGCAAAAATAGTGAAGAACAAGTGGGTGGTCTTATAAAAGAAGGTAATTACAAAAAGATATTGATTCATTACGGTGGACAAAGTGCAAAAAAATCAGGTTTATTAGATCGTATTATTGCATCAATCAAAGAGGAAGGAATCTCCTATGTAGAATTAGGTGGTGTCGTACCAAATCCTCGTTTATCAAAGGTCTATGAAGGTATAGAGTTATGTAAGAAAGAGGGAGTCGATTTTATTTTAGCTGTTGGTGGTGGAAGTGTGATTGACTCTGCAAAAGCCATTGGGTATGGATTAGCAGGTAATGGAGACGTTTGGGATTACTTTGAAAAGAAGAAAGAGCCAAAGGGATGTACGCCTGTAGGAGCAATCTTAACCATAGCAGCAGCTGGTAGTGAAATGAGTAACTCTTGTGTTATTACGAAAGATGAAGGAGGAATCAAAAGAGGATGCAAATCCGACTACAGCCGTTGTAAATTTGCTATTATGAATCCAGATCTTACGAAGACCTTACCGAAATACCAAACCAGTAGTGGATGTGTTGATATTTTAATGCATACCATAGAGAGATACTTTGCTGCCGATAAAGAAATGGAACTGACAGATGGTATTGCTGAAGGGTTAATGAGAACCGTGATTCATCATGCTAAAATACTGGTGGACGACCCTTTCAACGATGATTCCAGAGCAGAAATCATGTGGGCATCTAGTTTATCTCACAACGGGATAACAGGGTGTGGAACTTTAGGTGATTGGGCTTGTCATCAAATAGAACATGAACTAAGTGGAATGTTCGATGTTGCCCATGGAGCAGGTCTTGCAGCTATTTACGGCAGTTGGGCAAGATATGTTTATAAAACGGATCCTTCAAGATTTGCTAAATTTGCAGTTCAAGTGATGGGTGTTACCCAGAATTTTAGAGATGTAGAAAAAACAGCATTGGATGGTATCAAAGCTTTAGAAGAGTTTTTTACCAGTATTGAAATGCCAACTTCCATTGGAGAGCTAGGAATTACATTAACAGAGGATCTAAGGAAGGAACTTGCTTATAAGTGCACCTTCCAAGACACTAGAACCATTGGTGGCTTTAAAGTGTTAGATAAAAAGGATATAGAAACCATTTATCGTATGGCTCAGTAATCATCAAATCTGAGTAATCTAATCACGAAAGAATCATGATAAAACAAATGAGTATTTTTATTTTAGGTAAGAGCCTTGTAATATGGAGTGTATATTATGAATAAATTAACGAAAGATCTGGCTCTTTTAATAAGCTTTATTTTCATATTAGTTTCTTTGACTGGCTGTATGAATCCTGAGAAATTATTAAAAGAAACAGAAAGTCAGCAAAAGAAAATTGTGGAAGAAACTCAAGCAGCTACTCAAGAAACCAAAATAGAACTAGAAGCAATAACGGAAGAAGAAACACAAGAAATAGAGACCCAAGAGATAGAGACCCAAAGAACCACCGAAACAGAAGAACTTATAAAAAACCAAGTGGATTTAAACAATTATATAAAAGAGAAATGGGAAGTAGAATCTACCTCAGGTGGTAAGGTTATTAGGGCTAGTTTAACATTTGTTAAAACTCTAGAAAGAGAAGTTACTTTTCGATATGAAATAATTTATGATACAGAGGATGGTCAAAATTCACCGTCTGTTTTAGTAGATGATTGTACTGGAAGTATAGATGGAAATTTGGTACACTATAATTTTGTAGATTCTTACGGGAATATAGGTCGCGGACAACTAACTTTATTAGATGGAAAGATTCAAATCAGTAGTTCCATTACTCAAAGAAATTCTAGAGCAGAATACGATGCTGCTATTGACGTAACCCTTACTCCAGCAGTAGAAACAGAAAGTGATTCTGAGGAATCAGATGTGGATGATTCTATTGTTCCAGATAGTAAGACTCAAATTTCAACGGAAGAAAATTAGAAAACATCACGTACATGGAGAATTTTGCCTTTGTACAGCTCTACTTTATCATTACGTTAAAGGAATAAAAAATTACGTTGACAAAAGTAGGGAATAATAGTAATATGTTAATAATAAAAAAATTCATAGTAGTAAAGGCGCTTACCGAGTTGCTAAACCCAGGGGGCGCCTTTTTATATCTGAATAAGTGTGGAGGTAATAATGTGATAAGATTAGAAAATGTGCACAAAAGTTTTGGTGATGTTGAAGTATTAAAAGGAGTAGATCTTCATGTAAAAGAGGGCGAAAAAGTAGTAATTATTGGACCTTCAGGTTCAGGTAAAAGCACTTTGGTTCGATTAATGAACTGTCTAGAAGAGCCTACATCAGGAAAAGTATTTATTCATAACCATGAATTAAATAAAAAAAGTAGAGCTTTTATCAATAAGATTCATACTGCAATGGTTTTTCAGCAATTTAATCTCTACCCTCATTTGACTGTTTTAGATAATTTAATTTTGGCTCCAATAAAACTGCAAAAGATCAAAAAGAATGATGCTATCGAAACAGCGATGTATTATTTAAAGAAAGTTGGATTAGAAGAAAAGGCAGGTGCTTATCCACAGAACCTTTCTGGAGGCCAGCAGCAAAGAATTGCCATTGCGCGGGCTCTTACCATGAAAAACCGCGTGATTTTATTTGATGAGCCAACGTCTGCGCTAGATCCAGAGATGGTACAAGAGGTTTTAGATGTTATGATTAGCCTATCTAAAGAAAACAACTTCACAATGGTGGTAGTCACTCATGAAATGGGATTTGCAAAACAAGTGGCAGATCGTGTGATTTTCGTAGATGGAGGGGTTATTTTAGAAGAAGGCACACCAGATCATTTCTTTGATCATCCAGAAAATGAAAGAACGAAAGCTTTTTTAAGCAAGATTATTCGTTAATGTTTTCTACTCATCATGGATGATGAATGTTATTTCTAGTAGTCTATTGTAAAAGTTTTAACGTAAAGAGGAGAGAATTGATGAAACTAAAAAAGATCATATCCTGCTTTGCCATTAGCATTATGCTTGTTACAGTGTTAAATGGTTGTGGAAGATCAGAAGGTGATTCCATATCTGGTAAAAGTGTGGTAAAAGTAGGATGTAAAAACGATGTTCCAAACTTTGGTTTGATGAATATTGATACAAGAGAATTTGAAGGATTTGAAATTGATGTAGCAAAAGCCATCTGTAAAGAAGTATATGGAGAAAACGTTGAAGTGAAGTTTGAGGCAGTGACAGCAAAGACGAGAGGGCCACTGGTCGAAACAGGGGAGTTGGACATGGTTGCAGCTACCTTTACCATTACAGAAGATAGAAAAGAGACTTATAACTTTACCCAGCCGTATTATACCGACCATGTAAAGCTCATGGTTCAAAAAACATCTGGGATTAAAGACTTTGCAGATTTAGATGGTAAGATTATCGGTGTATCTCAGTCTGCCACTACGAAACAATCTCTTCAAAAAGCAGCAGATGAAATTGGAATTTCTTTAGAATTTAGTGAATTTGCAAGTTATCCAGAAATAAAGGCCGCTTTGGATTCAGGTCGTGTAGATTGCTTTTCTGTAGATGGTTCCATATTAAGTGGCTATCTAAATGATTCCTTGATGCTTCTACCTGATGAGTTTTCTCCTCAGGAATATGGAATTGCAATTGCAAAAAGAAATACTGATTTAGCCAAAAGAGTCGATGAAGCTATCGGGAAGATGAAGGGAAACGGTGAGTTAGATAAATTAATAGAGAAGTGGGGATTGAACTAATGGGTGCATTTTCAGCGCAAAAATGGGAAAAATTATTTCATAATTTAGATCCCTTCATTCAGGGATTTGGAACAACCTTATATATTGTAATTTTAGGACTGATCTTATCTTTAATATTAGGTGTGATTTTTGGTATCTTGTCCACGAGTAATAAAAAGGTGTTAAGAGGAATTACCCGAGTTTATGTAGAATTCTTTCAAAATACCCCTTTATTGGTTCAGGTATTTTTTCTATATAATGCTCTACCATATGTAGGTGTATTTATGCCAGTAAAA
>DVLR01000208.1 GCA_018715425.1 Candidatus Merdenecus merdavium | reverse complement strand
AATAACCTTGCAAAAGCCCTATATCGAAAAGAGAACAAGGAGCTGGTAGAAACCATAGATCGTTATACAGATGGACTTATCGTTACACTGCAGATGCAGGAAATCATAGAAACATTAAGTGCAGCAAAAGCGCCAAAGAGGGATGGAGAAGGAAATCCATATGCGGATCGATTTAACCATTATATGCCACTGTTTGAAGCAATGCAGACCGCATCAAGAAAAGTATTTAAAAAAGCATTTGGATATTGATAAAAGAACCTGAATGGCAGGCTTATTTGGCGAACAAAAAAATATAAACATATCATTTTAGAAAAACAATGAGAAAGTTGCCAATGTTTACTTGACACAAACTAAAAATGTTCTTTTGTATAAAACTCATGAAGATTATGGTACAATAATTATAGTAATGTTTTAAAATAGAGCAGAATAAAGGATAACGCACGTTCTTTTGGAAAGGGGAGAGAAAAATATCTGATTTTGATGATATAAAAATATCTTTTTTATATATTGATTTGTATAGTATGGGAAATGGCTGGTTTTATCCAGAATCTAAAATTCCATACAACATGTTACGCTATATTGTGAAAGGGAAAGCCGATTTTTTTATTAATGGTGAAAAGATACATGTTAGAGAAAATGATATTGTTTATATTCCTAGAGGATGTAGATTGTCTTGTGTAAGTTCTGATAACTTAGAGTTTTACAGTATCCGCTTTATTACTTCACTTTTTTGGGAAGGTAAAGATATTTTGGAAGAATACTACGGTCTCCAGAGGATTATACAGGCTCAAGGAGAAGAAAAATATTTTGAAGAAATTTATAAATGGGTGAACAGAAAACATGCAGCGAATAAAAGTTTTATTAGGGGATATTTATATATACTGATTGCAACTTTATCATCAAGAGGAATTTCGGATGGAGTAGAGAGAATCATGGAAAAAACAGAGGAATATAATTTGGACAAAATTGTTTTTCGAGAATCAAAATGTAACAAAGTCGATTCTAGAATAAGAATTGTGACTGATTATATTCTTTTCCATCCTGAAGAAAAATTTACACCTGAAAAGATGGCACAGATGGTAGGATTAAGTAAACAAAGGTTTAGTTCTTTATTCAAAAAAAATACAGGAAAATCTCCAATGGAATATGTAAAAGAGATAAAACTTACTACAGCTGCAAGAAAATTATTAGTGAGTACAGATAGTATAAATGAAATTGCATATGAGGTTGGATATGAAGACCCGAATTATTTTATTCGGGAATTTAAGAATGCTTTTGGATATACGCCTAACCGCTATCGATCGGAAATAAAGGAATTTTAAAATATAAAACTGTCAAACAATAGCTTTTTTGGAAGAAGTTGTTTGATGGTTTTATTTTTTTTGATTTTTTAAAAATAAATATACAAAATATGAGCGTATAATGCTATTTTTATTCCTTTTATTAGTAGAAATATATAAAAGTAAAATGTATAATATACAACATGTTGAAATAAATGCACAAATATGGAGAGGGAATTAATTGAAAGGAGATTTTTATGAGGAAGAAGATTGCAATGCTATTATTTGGAGTAATGTTGGCAACCTCGTTACTTGCAGGATGTGGGGAAAAGACACAGCCTACTACTTCGGAGGAATCAGGAGAGCTAATTGGAGACATTACTTTTTGGCATTCGTTTACACAAGGTCCAAGGCTTGAAACAATTCAAAAGGTTGCAGATCAGTTTATGAAAGACAATCCAAAAGTCAATATCACAATAGAGACTTTTTCGTGGGCAGATTTTTATACAAAATGGACGACAGGGCTTGCATCAGGAAATGTTCCAGATATGAGTACTACTCTTCCTGGGCAGGTGGTGGAAATGATGGATGCAGAAGCAATCATTCCACTAGATGATGTTATTGATGATATTGGTAGAGATAAGTTTTCAGAAAAAGCTCTTGGAGAGGGTGAAAAAGATGGTGAATGTTATTCTGTACCGCTTTATTCACATGCCCAGGTAATGTGGTATAGAAAAGATCTTCTGGAAGCAGCAGGATTGGAAGTTCCGACAACATGGGCAGAGTTTGCCGAAGCAGCAAAGGCATTGACGAAAGATGGAATCTATGGATGTTCTTTCCCAAGTGGTGCGAGTGATATGATGGCAACAAGATTTCTTAACTTTTATGTACGGAGTGCAGGAGAAAGTTTGCTAAATGATGATTTAACAGCAAATCTTACAAGCGATGCTGCCATTGAAGGAATTAAATACTGGGTAGACATTTATAATAACTGTTCTCCAAAAGATTCGGTAAATTATGTGACTCTTGATCAGGCAGATCTCTATTATAAAGGAAAGACTGCATTTGATTTCAATTCAGGATTCCAGATTTCAGGTGTACAGGAAAATAGCCCAGATTTATTAGATTATATTGATTGTGCGCCGTTGCCTAAATTAAATGAAGATGATCCAAATTATGGGGCAGAAACATCTAATATTCCAATTGTAGTTTGGAAAAATTCAGAGCATCCAGAAATATGTAAAGAATTTATGAAAAAACTTTATGGAGAGGATACATATGTAGAATTTTTGTCTGCTACACCAGTAGGTATGCTTCCATCTATTAGCGGAATTTCAGACCTCGAATCTTATCAGAGTAATGAAATAGTTCAGAAATTCTCAAATGCAGAAAAAGTTATTTCAGAAGCGGTTGAATTAGGAACAGCTTTGGGATTTGATGATCATGGTCCAAGTGTCCAGGCGGGAATGTTAACATCACAAGGAGTGATAGAAAAAATGTTCCAACAGATTATTACAAATGGAAAAGATGTTGAAAAGGCGGCTCGGGACGCAGAAGATGAACTGAATAAATTATTTGAGAGTGTTCAGTAATTGAAAGTGGGATGTCCTGGATGTAGATTGCAGAAGGGACATCTGACCTTAAATAAGAAGGAGGAATTACCTTTGAAAACAAAAACAAAGAATTATGCAAGGTGGGTATTTGTTCTTCCAGCATTAATTGTAGTTACTGTATTGTTGATTTACCCTATTTTCTCTAGCGTGTTTTACAGTATGACAACCAAGCATTTAATTAAGCCTAGCTATGAATTTGTTGGATTGGCAAACTACATTGATGTTTTATCAGATGCAAATTTCTATCGTGCTTTTTTTCATTCTATTGTATGGACGGTGGCATCACTAATTGGACAAATTTTTGTTGGTTTTACAGCAGCATTGGCAATAAATAGAGTAAAACATGCAAAAGGAATTTATAAAACACTACTAATCATTCCGTGGGCATTTCCGTCGATTGTAATTGCATTATCATGGAAATGGATTTTGAACGGAGTATCAGGATTTATACCAAATCTTTTAGTTCAACTAGGAATATGTGATCAGCTTCCTCAGTTTCTAAGTGAAGGAAATATTGTATTTTTGACACTGATTATGATAAATATATGGTTTGGAGCTCCTATGATTATGGTAAATGTTTTGTCTGCGTTACAAACAATACCGCAAGATCAGTATGAGGCAGCACAGATTGATGGCGCCAGTCATTTACAGCAATTTATACATATAACTGTGCCACATATTAAAGTGGTAGTTGGATTATTGGTTGTTCTACGTACAATATGGGTATTTAACAACTTTGATATTATTTACTTAATTACAGGTGGGGGACCAGCAGATTTAACTACGACAGTACCGATTTATGCATATCAGATGGGATGGGGGACAAAACTTCTTGGAAAATCATCAGCAGTTACAGTTTTACTTTTATTGTTCCTTTTATTAATATGTATTTTTTACTTCTGGATTATAGCAAAATGGGAAAAGGAGGATAAATAATGGGTAAAAGAAAGGGGATTATTGGAAACGGCTTGTGTCACATTTACTTAATTATTTTGTCAGTTATAGCTTTCTTTCCCTTGTTGTGGGTATTGCTTTCATCAGTAAAATCATCAGGAGAATTGACATCGAATCCAACAAAATTTCTTCCAGAAAAATTTACGTTAGAAAATTTTATACATGTTATTAATGACTTAAAATTTGTTGATAACATAGGAAACAGCTTATTGATTGCTTTTTCTGTTACGATTATAGCAATTATTATATCATCAATGGCTGCATATGGTATTGTCAGGTTCTTCCCGAGAATTGGAAATGTTATGTCAAAAGCATTAGTAACCATGTATCTGTTTCCACCAATCCTTTTGGCTATTCCATATTCTTTCATAATGGCAAGGCTAGGGCTGACAAATACAAGAATAGGCCTTGTAATTGTTTACCTTTCTTTCAGCGTTCCGTATGCGGTATGGATGCTAGTAGGATTTTTTAAGACAGTACCGATAGGAATCGAAGAAGCGGCAAAGGTAGATGGAGCAAATAAAGTTCAGGTATTTATCAAAGTGGTTCTGCCACTGGTTGTGTCAGGAATTGTAGCAACAGCTATTTATACATTTATTAATGCTTGGAACGAATTCCTTTATGCATTAATACTGATTAATAGTACGGATCTTATGACAGTATCTGTAAAATTGCGTTCTTTGCAAGGGGCTGAAATTTTAAATTGGGGAGATATGATGGCAGCATCTACATTAGTAGTTGTTCCTTCTGTTATCTTTTTTACTATCATTCAGAATAAAATTTCAGGTGGTTTATCGGAAGGCGCTGTAAAATAGTAACGTAAATGATATGATATTCCAGATTTTAAACTGGTAAATATTTAAGAAGAATGGAGAATCAATATGGTGAATTATGGAGTAGTTGGAGTAGGTTATTTTGGTGCCGAGTTGGCAAGAATTATGAAGGAACAGGATGATGCAAAGATCGTAGCTGTATTTGATCCTGAAAGTGGAAAAAAAATTGCAGAAGAATTAGGTTGTATTGCAGAAGAGTCTTTAGAATTACTTGTATCTAGGAAGGATATACAGTGTGTTATTGTGGCAACTCCAAATTATTTACACAAAGAGCCAGTGATAGAAGCGGCAAAGCATGGTAAAAATGTATTTTGCGAAAAACCGATTGCATTGAATTATAAAGACTGTGATGATATGGTACGGGCTTGTGAAGAAAATAATGTGATTTTTATGGCTGGTCACATTATGAACTTTTTTAATGGAGTACATCATGCAAAAGAGTTAATTAATAAAGGAGTTATTGGAAAGGTGCTTTATTGTCATTCGGCAAGAAATGGTTGGGAAGAGGTTCAGCCATCAGTTTCCTGGAAAAAGATTAGAGAAAAATCAGGAGGACATTTGTATCACCATATTCATGAACTGGATTGTGTACAGTTTATCATGGGGGAGATGCCAGAGATGGTCTCTATGGAAGCAGGCAATGTAGCACATCAAGGAGAGTCATTTGGTGACGAGGATGATATGATATTTATTAATGCTCGGTTTAGCGATGGAAGATATGCAGTGATGGAGTGGGGATCTGCTTTTCACTGGCCAGAACATTACCTGCTTATTCAGGGGACGAAAGGTGCGCTGAAGTTGGATATGTTTGATGCAGGTGGGACTTTAAAGGTAGATGGTGAGGAAACGCATTTTCTTCTCCACGAGTCACAAGAAGAAGACGAAGATAGGACAAGAATATATCATGGAACTGAAATGGATGGAGCAATTCAGTATGGAAAGCCTGGGAAAAAACCGCCTCTGTGGCTTCAGGGTGTTATGAAAAAGGAAATGAAATACCTTAATGACATTATGCATGGAATGGAGCCACCAGATGAATTTAGACCGCTACTTACTGGTGAAGCGGCCCGCGCTGTAATTGCTACAGCAGATGCATGTACTAAATCTAGAATTGAAGATCGAAAAGTGGCTTTAAGTGAAATTATTGAAAAATAATGGTGAGAAAGAAGAGGTGTTCATTAGATGAAATATGGGAAAAAGATTATTACATTAATATTGGCATCTATAGTAT
>DVLR01000207.1 GCA_018715425.1 Candidatus Merdenecus merdavium | reverse complement strand
GAGTAATTTCAACAGCCGCGGATATGGGAAAATGGCTTTCTATGCACACTAACGAGGGCAAAAATATAAATGGAGAAAGATTACTATCAAAATCATTGCTAGAAGAATCCTATTCACCTCTACCTGGAAGTCCTAAATATGGTCTTGGATGGTCTTTAAGTTCTGCAAATGTTAAACCAGCACGTATTTCTCATAGTGGGGCGTTATCTACAATTCAAGCGCAACAAGATATTGTACCTTCAAGTGGATATGCTGTAGCCGTAATGCTTAATAGCTTTACGACAACTTTTGAACATGCTTATGAGATAAGTTCGGGTATTATAAAATTGACCGAAGGACAAAAACCTAATATTAAAGTTCCTATGCCTAAAATAATTGATTTATTTCTTGGTCTAATGACATTAATATACTTATTCTTAGGTATAAAAGGTATTTTGCGAAGTAAGGAGTGGTCGAATAGAAGAAAACTTCATCCTACTTTGAGATATTATCTTCGTCTAATGCCTCAAATAATTCCAGTTTTGTTTATAGGGTGGTTGTTTTTTATTGTTCCAAACCTACAAAATAATAGTTCTACAATTAAGGATGCTATTGGTATTTGGCCAGCTGCAATGTTATTTTTGGCAGTAGTTTTCTTAATTGGAACTATAGTTACGGTTAGGAGAGTATATTATAGAGTAAGATTAAATAGAAATTGATAGATTTAGATATTACCTACTTGTGCTAAACACTTTGTTTATATTCCGCCGTCATGCAGCATAGTTTACGGAACGTGGGCTGATAATTTGAAACAATGGGAGTATACTAATTACGAGGGTGTAGGGAGTCGTTATGGGTTACGTTGCAGAGGAATCAAAGCCGGTGACAATGTACGTAATCTCTTGAATTTTCAGTTTAATATTTCATGACAACTTTTTGGGTACAATATCAATGGAATTGATAATGACGAGTACCTGTGGAAACCCTGAGAAAAAGGATTGCATATCCATAACGAAGATGGCACATGGCACGCCGACTGGCCAGATTCAGAATCATACGATATTGGTCCAGCTAGTATTGCCTGGCTGACATGGCATATCATATTTTGGAGGTCAATGGTATTCGATTACTTTTTTGGAAATGGTACGCTGACTCACGAAGAGGCTCAATGGCCCGGAAATATAACAGCTGTAAGAGAAATGAACAATTGAACAATAATCTTCGAGACAAATGGAGAACCTTACTGGTACGGCATATTTTTTATCTCCTCAAGGCACGTTGAGAGTATTGTGTTGATAACAAGAAACTGAAGTCTGGGAAAGCCTTGAAAATACTAAGCTTAATAAAATGAAAGTAAGTCTGTCCACTCGACCTAAACCCTTGATGTGTGTTTTAGAGAACATGTCGAGGGTGTTTTTTTTGACAAGAATGGGGTCAGGTTGAGGAGATAAATTGGATATCCACAACGGTTTTTTTGATAAACTAACGTTGAATTAAATTCAGGCCTTCAAATAGACATAAAATATAACTTTTGTATCAATCAAAATTTAATTTTCTTGATTTTTACATATATTCATGTTAGAATGAAAACAAATAAACAATTTGTTTTTAAGTTCTCGTATGGAGGTGTTTTATGTTGTGGCTAAATTTACAGAGTTAGAAAAAGAAAAAATTCGTGAAGAATTGCTTAAAGTTGCATAACGATTTTTTGTAGATAAAGGCTTTAAGAATACTTCTCTCGAGGATATTACTTCATCAGTTGGCATTGCAAAGAGTTCTTTTTATATATTTTTTGAATCAAAAGAAATACTATATATGGAATTGTTAGCACATGAGGGAGAGCAAATTGAAAAGCAGGTTTGGCCAAAGGTTATAGCTGCAAAGGATATACGTTCAGCTATAAAGATATACTTAAATGAGATGGCTTTGGAACTAGAGGATAAGATTTTAACACAAAGGCTGGTTTACGACCTTGAGGAATACAAGATTGTATCTAGAAAGCTAAATCCAGATTATGTTGGCTCAGAGCATCTAAGAAGCATCGTTCCTCTTGTGGAGTTTATAAAGTTACGTCAAGACTCTAATGAAATTATCGATGAAGAGCCAGGCATTATAGCTGGAGTTTTAAGAGCAGCTTGGTTAATAGGTTCTCAAAAGGGAGATTTGCAGCAATACAATTATGAAAGAATTAAAGAGTTATTATTCGAAGCTGTTGCTGATCGAGTCACTCGATTTTAATTTAGACTAGATAAAGATATATGAAGGTGGTTATCTATGACAGAAAGAATAATTCGTTTTAATGATGTTTATATTTGCACTGAGAGTTTTGGAGATACTAATGATCCAACTATCTTATTAATAATGGGAGCTACTTCATCAATGATTTGGTGGGAAGAAGACTTTTGTAGGAAGCTAAGCAATCAAGGGTTTCATGTTATACGTTATGATAATCGGGATGTAGGCAGATCAATTACTTACGAGTATGGTCATCCAGAATATACCTTTGAGGATTTGGCTGATGATGCAATTCAGGTACTAGATGCGTATAGGGTTGATAAGGCTCACATAGTCGGTATGTCGATGGGTGGAATTATTACGCAGATAGTAGCTCTTAAACATCCCGATAGAGTTCTTACAATTTCACTAGTTATGACATCGAATTATGATTCTAGTCTTCCTAAGAAGGATAGCAAAGTAACAGAAGTTTTTGCCAAAATTAACATCAATAACTGGGAAGATAAAGAGGAAGTGATCAAGTATGTTATGGATAGGAGTAAAGTCCTCGTAGGAACTAAGCATCCATTTAATGAAGAGAAAATAAGGAAATTAGCTGGGAAGGATTTTGATCGTGCTAGTAATATGGAGAGCATGGAAAACCATGAATATGTAAAAGGATGGGGATTATATTTATCTAGAACCCATGAAATTAATGTTCCTACACTAGTTATTCATGGGACTGATGATCCTATTATACCTCATGAGCATGGAGCGCATCTTTCTAAAATTATATCTAATGCTGTGCTAGTTACCCTGGATGGTGCTGGGCATGAGCTACACTATGATGATTGGGATGAAATTATTAATGCTTTATCCAAGCATGCTGCAAGTTTATAATTGCTATATAAAAGCTAAAGTCGGGAGTGATTTTTAATGAGTAAAGATATTAAACAAGTAATCGAGATAGCAAAAAAACACAATCTTTTTCTAAAAGAAGAAACGATACAGTTTAATGAATCAGGGCTTGATTTTCAAGCTGTTTTTGCACAAGATAATAATGGAATTGATTGGGTTCTAAGATTGCCTAGACGGGAAGATGTGATGCCTAGAACAAAGGTAGAAAAACAAGCTTTGGATTTGGTAAATAAGTACGCTATATCCTTTCAGGCACCAAACTGGATCATTTACACAGAGGAACTAATAGCTTATAAAAAGTTAGATGGTGTGCCAGCAGGTACGATAGATCATAACATAGGTAACTATATTTGGGAGATAGACATAAATAATGTTCCAGAATTATTTCACAAGTCGCTAGGCAGGGTGTTAGCAGAGCTTCATAGCATACCTAGTAATAAAGCCGCAGCGCTTGATCTTGTAGTACACACACCAGAAGAAGCAAGAATGTCAATGAAGCAGCGTATGGATGCAGTAAGAGCAAAGTTCGGAGTAGGTGAGAATCTATGGAACAGATGGCAAGCGTGGTTGAATGATGATGATATGTGGCCTAAGAAAACTGGACTGATTCATGGAGATGTACATGCCGGACATACTATGATTGATAAGGATGCCAATGTGACTGGATTAATCGATTGGACTGAAGCGAAGGTTACAGATGTTTCGCATGACTTTATTTTCAACTATAGAGCTTTTGGGGAAGAAGGGTTAGAAGCTTTAATTCTCGCTTATAAGGAAATTGGTGGATATTACTGGCCTAAAATGAAAGAGCATATTATCGAACTTAATGCAGCATACCCAGTTTCAATCGCTGAGTTTGCATTAGTGTCTGGAATTGAGGAATATGAGCAGATGGCAAAGGAAGCATTGGAAGTACAAGGTTCGTAATCGGTATAAAGTAGTTATCGATATGTTCCCGCCTACCACTATGGTAAATATTGCAACGTAATAAGTAAATAATTAGGTCTTAAGTTTCCAAAAATTATATTTGCGATATGAATGATGAATAGGTTTTTGACTTTATTGGCTATTGAAGGGTATACGCAGCGTGAAATTGCAAGAAAGATGCACTGTTCACAAAATACCATATTTAAAAGACTAATAAAAATAAAATATTTTTCAAAAATGGTTGTCAAAAAGATC
>DVLR01000206.1 GCA_018715425.1 Candidatus Merdenecus merdavium | reverse complement strand
TTATATACGTTTTCCAGTTATACGGTTTTTAGACACCATTCTGAAAAAAAGAAAAACCATATATTTACACGTCAAATTATTTTGATGTTCATCATGCATTTTGTGGCTTACGTGGTCATGATTTTAAGTTTAGGCGATAAAGAGCTGGTTATTTTTTATGGAGCACAGGTAATATATTTAGCGGCCACCTTAATATTTTATCGTTTTTTGTATCCCAAAGCATCAAGACTGGTCATCAATCATATGTGTATGTTGATCAGTATAGGATTTATTATTCAGACAAGATTAAGTTATAAGGAATCGACGAAACAATTTAAAATTATCATCCTTTCTACTATTATTGGTATGATTGTTCCAGTGTTAATAAGAAAGTTAAAGTTCTTAAAGGATTTAACGTGGCTTTACGCTGCTGCAGGCATTGGATTATTGGGTTTCGTAGCAATATTTGCCGGTGATAGTTATGGTGCTAAAATGGTCATGGATTTTGGGAGTTTTGCAATCCAGCCATCAGAGTTTGTAAAAATTATTTTTGTATTCTTCGTGGCGTCCATGTTATATAAAAATACTAGCTTCCAACGGGTTGTTTTCGTAAGTTGTTTAGCAGGTGCTCACGTACTGATTTTAGCAGCATCAAAAGATCTTGGAAGTGCACTGATATTCTTTGTTGCATATTTAGTGATGTTATATGCAGCTTCCAAGGAACCAGCCTATTTATTTGGCGGAATTGGAGTGGCAGTAGTAGGCGTATTTGGAGCCACAAAGTTGATACCAAAGCTATTTAATCACGTAAAAGTAAGAATTGCTGCTTGGAAAGATCCTTTTGCAATCTACGATACGGATGGATATCAAATGGCACAATCTTTATTTGCAATAGGAACTGGAGGATGGTTCGGTTTAGGTTTAGGTCAAGGCCTTCCAAATAGCATTCCCATTGTTGCACAGGATTTTGTATTTTCAGCCATTTCAGAGGAATTAGGAGGTATTTTTTCCATTTGCTTGATCTTACTGTGTATGAGCTGTTTTATTATGTTTGTTAATATTTCAATGCAAATCAAAAATAAATTTTATAAACTAGTTGCTCTCGGTCTTGGATCCATCTATGGTATTCAGGTATTCTTGACCATTGGAGGAGCAATTAAGTTCATTCCATCTACAGGTGTAACACTTCCATTGGTAAGTTATGGAGGCAGTTCCATGCTAAGTACATTAATCCTATTTGGCATTATACAGGGAATGTATATTTTAAGAGAAGATGAGGACGAAATTCATGAGAAACAAAAACAATCAGAATCAAATAAAAAAGAAACAATCAAGCAAGAAGACACCTATGGCCTCACCACAGAGGATATCTACGCCCAAAGGAGGGCAAAAGAAGCAAAAGAAATTCTTGAAGGAAAAAGAAGGGATTAAACTTGCAAAAGAGAAAGAAAAATCTAAGAAAACCAGGAGTATCAATAAAGAATTAGTTCATGTTGCATACATCTTTGTAGGTATCTTTCTTTGCCTGGTTGGATATCTCGTTTATTTTAATGTTGTGAAGGCAAAAGATGTAATCAATAGCCCTTATAATGCAGGAAGGCAGGAACTGATGTCTAACCGTATTACGAGAGGTAAGATATTATCTAATGATGGGGAAGTCTTAGCTAGGACAGATACAGATGCCAATGGGGAAGAAACACGTGTGTATCCTTTTCAAAACTTATATTCTCACGTAGTTGGATACTCAACGAAAAGTAAAACAGGTATTGAGTTGTTAGAAAATTTTAATCTCCTATCTTCAGATGTATTTTTCTTAGAAAAATTAAAGAATGAGTTTCAGGATGAAAAAAATAGTGGTAATAATGTAGTTACTACTTTAGACCATACACTGCAGACGGTGGCAAGCAATGCATTAGGAGATAATCAAGGTGCTGTGGTGGTTATGGAACCAGATACAGGGAAGGTTTTAGCAATGGTATCAAAGCCTAATTTTGATCCCAATGAGGTTGCAACAAACTGGGATAGCTTGCAAGGAACTTCCTCTTTACTCAATCGTGCAACCCAAGGAGTGTATCCACCAGGATCAACCTTTAAGATCGTAACTGCTCTTGCTTATATGAGACAGCACCCAGACTATGAAAATTATAGTTATCAGTGTACTGGTAGCATTACGGTTGGTGATATGACCATTGAGTGTTACCATGGTGAGGTTCATGGAGAAGTGAATTTTGCACAGTCTTTTGCAAAATCATGTAATACTTCTTTTGCCAACATGGGTTTGTCATTGGATAATGGAGAATTCTCTAAACTTGCAACGGAACTTATGTTTAATGAAGATTTACCGATTCCTATTTCATATAGCAAGAGTAATTTTCCATTGGAGGCCAATGCATCAAGTGGCGAACAGATGCATGCAGCGATTGGACAAGGGAAAACGGAAGTAACTCCTATGCATATGGCTATGCTTACTGCAGCCATTGCTAACGGTGGAAATGTAATGAAGCCATATTTTGTAGAACGAATAGAGAATGCTGATGGAGACTTAGTCAAGCGTTATGTTCCATCGGCCTATAAATCCATTATGACAACTGCAGAAGCCGAAAAATTAATGGAAATGATGGAAGGTGTTGTACTAGAAGGAACAGCATCAGGACTGGCAGGACAGTCTTATACAGCAGCAGGTAAAACAGGATCAGCAGAGTATGAAGAAGGGACTAAAAATAGTCATGCTTGGTTTGTTGGATATTCCAATGTAGAAGATCCTGATATCGTAGTTAGTGTTATCGTCGAAGGCGGTGGAAGTGGCGGTCAAGTAGCTGTTCCAATAGCTAGACAGATATTTGATGCTTATTATAATTAACCTTGAAAGATTTCTGAAAAAAGGGTATACTAAATCCAGTTATATATTAGGAACAAATGATGACATGCAAAGCATCGTTTAAGGTTCAACACAACGCATATCAGGAGGATTTGCATGATTGAGGCAATTAGCTGTGGCGGTGTGGTGATATTCAGAGGAAAAATATTAGTCTTATACAAGAATTACCGTAATAGGTATGAGGGCTGGGTTTTACCGAAAGGAACTGTAGAAGCTAACGAGGAATATAAAGATACTGCTCTTAGGGAAGTCTTTGAAGAAACAGGCGTCAATGCAGCAATCATTAAGTATATAGGAAAAAGCAAATATACATTTAACATACCAGAAGGTGTCGTGAAAAAAGAAGTGCATTGGTATCTGATGATGGCAGATAGCTATTACAGCAAACCACAACGTGAAGAATACTTCGTAGACTCTGGATATTATAAGTACCATGAAGCCTACCACTTATTAAAATTTACAAACGAAAAACAAATTTTAGAAAAAGCATATAATGAATACTTAGACTTAAAGAAGAGTAATCTTTGGGGGAGTAGAAAGTATTTTTAGGTAAAAGGAGCATGTTGGATCTAGTTTTACAACAGCTTCTTTTTCTTTAGCTAAGGATACAGAAACTATTCTTGTGGTTTTACGTATAATTTGGTAAAATAGGAATAACTTGTTTTAACTTGGGGCATTGGGGAATTATATAAGAAGACAGATTAATATTAAGAGGATAAGTATGCTAACATGGTATAAGGATCTGTA
>DVLR01000205.1 GCA_018715425.1 Candidatus Merdenecus merdavium | reverse complement strand
TTAAGCAAAGAACAGTTTTGTCGTTTTTTTAAAGCTTCCTTTAGATCAACACCAATGAAGTTTTTAAATCAATATCGAATCAATCGTTCCATGGAATTATTAAAGGAGACTAATCTTTCCATTATTGATATTTCTTTAGAAGTTGGTTTTGATAGTAGCAATTACTTTTCCATCATTTTTAAGAAAGTGACTGGAATAACTCCAAGCCAATTTAGAAAAATGCCATGATACTAATAGAACATGACGACAAAGTAAATGCTTTTTACATCTCTTGAACTTATAATGAAGGGGATTAGGTCTTTTAAGACTCAAAACCGAGTAGACTGAAAAATTATAAGGAGGTTCACATGTCATTATTTACTAATGGAAATAATTATGTAGAATATCATAACGGTGGAGAGGTTCTACGCATTATCGCATGGGGGAAACATAGTTTTCGTGTGGTTTCAACCCCTATGGGTCCGCTAGATCTATCTTCTAGTACTTTAATCCCTCAAAATAGTTCAGCCAAAATCACTTTATTCGAAGAATATGCTGAAATAACAAATGGGAAAATCTCTGCTGTTATTGATGCTCGTGGTTGGAATAGTAGCGCTGTTATTACTTTCTTTAATGAGAAAAAAGAAATCATACTAAAAGAGCTTGATGGTGGTGGTGCATTAATCCGTAAAGCCCGCCATTACAAGCCTCATATTGGTGGGGATTATCGTTTAAATGTCACGTTTGAATCAAACCCTTGGGAAAAACTTTACGGTATGGGACAATATCAACAAGATATACTCGATTTAAAAGGCTGTAACATTGAGCTTGCACATCGTAACTCTCAAGTTTCTATTCCATTTTATCTTTCCAGTTTAGGTTATGGTTTTTTCTGGAATAATCCAGCTATTGGTAGTGTTTCTTTTGGAAAAAACACTACCCAATGGCGTGCCGAGAGTACAAAACAATTAGATTATTGGATTACGGTAGGAGATACTCCAGCCATGATCCAACATCAGTACACAGCAGTCACTGGTCGTGCTCCAATGATGCCTGAATATGGTTTGGGTTTCTGGCAATGTAAATTACGCTATTATAATCAAGAGCAAGTCCTAGAAATAGCACGTAAATACCATAAATATAACATTCCTGTCGATGTTTTTGTCATTGATTATTACCATTGGCCTCGCTGTGGAGATTTTCGTTTTGATAAACACTTCTTTCCAGATCCCAAAGCAATGGTAGATGAACTTCGTTCTTATGGTATGGAAATCATGGTTTCTGTTTGGCCACAGATCGATTGGCGCAGTGAAAACTTTCAAGAAATGTATCAGAAGGGATATCTGGTTAAAACAGAACATGGCTTAAACGTTCAGATGAGCTTCCATGGCAACAATGTCTTTTATGATGCCACCAACCCAAAAGCACGTGAATATGTATGGCAAAAATGCAAAGAAAACTATGGTAAGTATGGTATCAAACTTTTTTGGCTAGATGAAGCTGAACCTGAATTTAGTACATATGATTATGATAATTATCGTTATTATGCTGGAACAGTGCTACAGCAAGGTAATATTTATCCTCGAGAATATGCTCGTGGTTTTTATGAAGGGCAGCAGTTAGATCGCCAAACAGATGTGGTAAACTTAGTACGCTGCGCTTGGGCTGGAAGTCAAAAATATGGTACTTTAGTGTGGTCTGGGGATATTCACTCCACTTATCAAGACTTTCAGAATCAAGTGGTGGCTGGATTACAAATGGGTTTATCAGGCATTCCTTGGTGGACTACTGACATTGGTGGATTTCATGGTGGAAATATTAAGGATAAAAACTTTCAAGAGTTATTAATTCGTTGGTTTCAATTTGGTACTTTTTGCCCAGTTATGCGACTCCACGGAAATCGCCTTGATCACGAACCCATCTTTAAATCAGATGGAGAAGAAACCGAAGGAACAGGAGCTGCAAATGAAATTTGGAGTTATGGAGAAGAAAACTTTGAAATCATGAAAAAATTTATTGGAATTCGGGAATTGCTAAGAGATTATACCCGTAATCTAATGAAACAGGCCCACGTGGAAGGTCATCCTGTTATGCGTACAATGTTCTATGAGTTTCCAGACGACCAAGCAACTTGGGATATTAAGACTCAATATATGTATGGACCAGACGTTTTAGTCGCTCCAGTCTTAGAGGCCCATGCAGTAACTCGTAGCGTTTACCTTCCTAACTTTTCTAATGATAGCTCTTCAAAAAGCCTGTCCCCAAAATTGATATGGGTGGACGCACGATCAGGTATGGAATATGAAGGGGGACAGACACTAGAAGTTGATTGTCCTATTGATACATTACCTATATTCCTTAAGAAAGGAAGTCATGATTATTTGATTGGTAAATTATAATATCAATCTTAAAAAAATGAACTTCTACGAAATACACCCCCTGCTATGCAGGGGGCGTATTTCAATTGTCTCATTTATAAAATCATCTTTTCTATGTATCATGTAGTTGTTCAATCTTCCAATCAACAAGAAGAAAGTTAATTTAGTCCAGATGAAACACTTCTTCTAAATCCACGCTCACTGGACTCTGATCTTCATTTGTCTCCATAAGATCAGCCATATGGTTCCACCATTTTCTATTAATAGTTGTATCCGCACTTTGTCTCCACAAATCTGGATCATCCAGTTCGATATATCCATATAGCACATTCGTTTCCTTATCTAAAAAAATACTATAATTTTTACCTCCATACTGATGAATCATATCCTTCATCTCTCGCCAAAGCTCCTTATGGCGCTTCTCATATTCTTCTGCCATACCTTCATATAGTTTCATTTTAAAAGATTTTCTCACCATATTCTAATATATATCCTTCCACTCATCAATATTAGATGGGTCGAATTTAAATGGTGCTCCAAGGATCACTTCCGTTCCGCCATCAGAAGCTTCAATAACTTCATACTCTCCCATATCACCTGCTTTGTAGGAATCACCTTCCGCTCCTGTAATGGTTCCATCTACTAAAGCGATAGAGGTGTAAGCTGCAAGGCGTCCAACATCAATAGGATTCCATAAGTACATGTATGGGCAAGAATGATCATCATCATCACCAATATATTCTGCCATCTCTGATGGTAATCCAAGTCCTGTTAATTTAACGGTGGATTTTTCATCTTGAAGAACTTTAGCTGAGGCATTAATACCTACTGTAGTAGGTGCACAGATAACTTTTAGATCTGGATATTTAGATAATAAGGCTTGTGTCTGCTCTGTAGATTTTTGTGGCTCATCATCACCGTATGCAACTTCTACCAGATTTAATTTAGAATATTTTTCATCTTTCATTCTTTCCTTCATTGAATCGATCCATGCATTCTGGTTTGTCGCCTGAGAAGTAGCGGAAAGAATTGCCCAATCGCCTTCACCTCCTGTGATATCATAGACTGCATCCATCAATGCTTCACCGATCTCTTTAGTACCAGCCTGATTTACAAAAGTCTGTCGGCTATCCTTATTTACAATGGCATCAAAACCAGAAACTTTTATGCCTGCATCCATGGCCTCTTCAAGAGCCGCTTGAAGAGCATTAGCATCATTACCTGCAATAGCAATAGAATCCACCTCTTGAGAAATCAAAGATTGAACAACAGAAACTTGAGAATCTGCATTTGCTGCTTCTGGGTGCTTAATAATGCAAGTTCCACCCATTGATTCAATGACTTCTTTAAATCCTTCTGCTATTTTTTCATTATAAGGATTTCCTGCTGCTTTTGTCACAATTGCAAAAGTTT
>DVLR01000204.1 GCA_018715425.1 Candidatus Merdenecus merdavium | reverse complement strand
CGCCTTTCATCTCTTCGCGAAATATCTTTAGTACAGGAAAATATACGTCATCTATTTTTTTCACATCATCATCCGCTGCATATAGTTTCCCATGGGCTAATAGACTTAATAAAACATATAATTCACTCCATTCACCTTTATTTCCTTTGATCACTTTCCAGTACCCTCCTTATTTCTTTTGCTATAGCCTCAATAACATTTACCGTAACAGTGTTGCCAAACTGCTTATATAGGTGTGTATCTGCAAGCTCTAGTTTAAAATCATCAGGAAAGCCTTGTAATCTAGCCCATTCTCTAGGTGTTAACTTTCTTATTCCCTCTCGATTGACTTCTCCCTTTATGTGTGTGACTGGTTTAAAGTCAGTCAATCTATCATCTATAATAAGATTTCTTTCTCTTCCCATTCCACCACATACTATTGCCCCGGCTTGATCCTCAAGCCTTCTTATTTCATATCCAAATCCGTTCCCCTTAGCCGCATGCCTTTCCTTGTGTTTTTTTAATGTATCTAAATATCTTGTTGATAGATAATACTTAACACTTACTACTTGAGTCTCCATAATATCCTTAATGCATGTATCTGAACGATCGCCCATTGGAAATACAAATTCACTACTATCTATATCGTTTCTAAAAGCGACAATATAAATCCTCTCTCTATTCTGTGGAACGCCAAAATTTTTACTATTTAAAACTTGATCATATACTGTATATCCAATCTGCTCAAATGCTTTCTTGATGATTTTAAATGTTCTTCCTTTATCGTGAATCAGTAACCCTTTTACATTTTCACAGAAAATGACTTTCGGCTTATGGAATTCACAGATTCTTACCACTTCTTGAAACAAGGTTCCTCTACATAAACCTTTATAATCATCATCAAAACCCATTCTTTTTCCTGCAAGGGAAAATGCCTGACAAGGGAACCCTGCTAGGCAAATATCAAATGGTGGAATATCCTCTTCAGATATCTTTGTAATATCTCCCGCAATGTCAAACTTATCATGATAGTTTATTTTATATGTTTTTTGTGCATGTTTATCCCATTCACTAATAAATACAGTTTCTATATTCTCACCAAATGCATGATCAAAACCTTTTCTTATTCCACCAATGCCTGCAAATAAATCTATTGATCTATACATTATGGTTATTCTCCTTATTATCTATGCTATTCTCTTCAGTAACGACTTCCATAATATCCGAAATATCACACTTCATTGCAATACATATTTTTAACAATATATTAGTATTTACATTTTCGTTTTTCCCTAGTTTTGCAATTGATGCCGAACTAATTCCAGCCTTTGTGGCCAACTCTTTTTTCATCATATCTTTATCTATCAATAATTTCCACAGTTTCTTATAACTAATCCTCATCGTTGCATCCCTTCGAACATATTTTCTGTTATCATATCATAATCGTATAAACAATGCAAGTTATATTACTTCTTTAAATTATGCGATCTATTAATTATATGTTAGATATAGTTATTTATCTTTAATATCATTTAATAAAAATAGATATCCTCTAGGAGAAATATTACATTTTCACCTTGAGAATATCTGTTTTTTCTAGACTATTTCAATGATCCATCATATTACCAAACAAGATTTTCTTCTTTGGGCGACGCCAATGGACCTGGAATCGTAGAAACACCTCGATGTTCAGCAAAATAATCTTGATTGAATATAATCGATGAACCGTCTGGATTCTCAAACCTCTGCTCAGGTTCAAACGCATATCCTAATATATCACTATTAATAATGCCATCTTTGAAATTTCCTAACAACTCGAATACGTTTGTTTTCAAAATATATTTTCCATCTTCTTCTACCAACTCAACCTTAACCTGATTCTCTTCATCGATATAACTAAATTGTTCATTTTTACATGCTTTAGCTCCATTAAAATAAGCGTTTCCATTGACCCATACTGGAAGGTGTCCAAAATGATGTTCTTGAAGCTTCATCATATCTGCTGGTTTATCTAGCTCAAATAAACGAATCCATTCCTTGTACGTAGGATACTCATCAAACACATCTGTTCCAACTACCTGATTGTCTGACATCATGAATCCCATGTCTTCTTTTACTTCTACTTCCTCTACTGGCCAATTTTGAATAAATATATTGTTATAGATACGATTATCTCCATGGAGAATTGTCATAAACCCTGCTACCTCTGTTCGGTGATGAATATGGTACGGCGTGTAACGCGGTTGATTGACCCCATTTACTATCATATCCGTTCCACCACCAACAGCAGTGAATGCACCTAAAATAAGATTGTGCACACATGCAACGCCCTGTGTTGCCATACGGACCGATGCTTTTGAAAGTAAAATATTATTATCAATCAATGTAGGTCCGTGACCAACCTCTATAAAAATATCTTGACTCATCATTGCGCCAAGTGCCTTAGGAGTATCCTCTGGGGCATAGTTATGATGCAAAAGATTCTGAGTAATGCGCGTGCCTTGAACTTGCCAGTCGCACCAGATTCCCATTGTAGAATGATGAATATGATTTCTTCTGAAAATAACATCTATTGCTGCATGGAATTTGATCCCAGCAATTTCTGCCCCACCTAATTGCTGCATGTTATTAATATGATGAATGTGATTATCCTCAATGACACTGAATGCACATCCCATACGTCCAACAATACCAGTCTGCTCACAGTGATGAATATGACATCTCCTCACAATGTGGCTTCCGACTTTTTCTTTTACCCATCCATGATATTGACCTCTACAAATTGCATCTCTTTCCATCTGTGTAGGACTCTTTACATGCTTAGTTGTAAAATAATGATCGTTTTCTGGATCATAGTATTTACCCAAGGAAATACCAGAACACTTACTATTGCTGATATCACAATCCTCAATAATCCATCCCTTTGACCAATGTGGCCCAATCATTCCGTCTTGATAAGCCGCTGGAGGGGCCCAAGTTGTGGCTGCTTTATTGACATCAAAACCACTTAAGGTAATATATCCAACTCCAGTCTTAGAAGGCATGAAGCAATTACGCCGTACATGAATCTCTACATTTTCCTCATTCGGATTTCTATCTTGGAAATTTGCATAAATTACAGTTTCATCCCCATCCTGTTCCGTATACCATTTATATGTGGAATACTCTGGTTCCCATGAAGGCGGATACACCTCTCCTTTTATACACTCTTCCAAAGTCTCTGTCTCATACAACTGACGATCATTTAGATAAACTGCTCCTGTGTGTCTTACAGTAGGCGCAAAATACCAGTCTCCGCCGATAAGGGTCGTGTAGGGATTGTAGTCCCCAAACACACCGTTATTTACTCTACATACCCAAACATTTCCTTGAAAGTGCTGCCAATTGTCCACTTTTTCAGCACCAGTAAGTATGGCGCCAAGAGGCTGTTCGCTTTTATAAACAATTCTTTCCTCTTCTGTTCCAGCATTTTGCGGATCAACATATTCCCGATATATTCCTGGCGCAACTAAAACTTGATCGCCTGGCTTGGCAACTTTAGCCGCCTCATTTATCTGTTTGAAAGGTTGTTCCTTGCTTCCATTACCATTTTTTTCAGCGGCACCGTTCACATAAATTATCATTATATTCACCTCATCTTGAACTATTTTTATTTGTAAGTTTCAATAAATATTTCCTGCTCTTCACAACCATTTGCTTTCAATTTCACATGAATTGTTCCTACTTCCTTTTCTGATCGAATAACTGCCATTACATATCCATCATATGTCTTCCATGTTGTGCTATCATAGCTTCCTACTGATCTTGGATCAGCATTTCCAAAGCCTTGTAGAACTCCAGGTCCAACGATTTCTATAGAAATTTCTCTTTCTGCATATAAGTTTTCAATACCATTGTCGTCAACAAGTTTTACAGTTATAAAAGCCAGATCTTCTCCGTCTGCTTTTAGTTTTTCTTCTTCACATTCCACTTGAAGATGTATCTCATCATTGGCAGTATTTAAGATGTCTCTGCCCGTTTCTATGCCATTCTCATAACTAACAGCTACTAATTCTCCTGGTTCAAATGTAAGTTCATAAGATGTAGTATAACCAACTTCCTCACCAGCTACTTTTTTGCCTAAGGAAACCCCATTTAAGAAAAGTTCTACTTCTTGTGCACTACTATAGACATCAACGATTGTGGGTTTTCCCTCATATCCTGGCCAGGTCCAACTTGCAATATTATCCTTTAACATCCAAGGAGTCTGGGAATGCTCCATACCGAATTTGTCTACTCTTTCAACTGCAATATAAGGAACTTTTCTCAATCCAAAAACAATCTCTCTCAAATAGCTAAGTGGTCTGCGATATCCAATCAGATCAATGTCACCAATATACGCAATTCTGTCTGGATAGATCCCATTGAAATTCAGTGTTCCATCATAATAGAATATTCCACAACCAGCTTCTCCCAAATAATCATATCCAGTCCATGTATAATCCCCAATAACATGATCATTGTTTTTCACAATGTCCCACAGTCTTACGATATCTGCTGGATACGTTTCTGTTCCAACTACTGTTTTATTTGGATGAAGTTCTTTTTCTAATACATGACGCCCTGTCAAATAATTCAATCCAGTAATATCCATTGCCTGACTAGCTTCTTCAATGCATTCCGTCATGAGTGGATGGCACGCAAGCATATCTGCCGTCTCTCCAGTCATAAGTGCCATCATGCTGTTTAATGCACTAGCCCCCTCTTCCTTTCCCCGATTATCTGAAGGTTGCTTTTCTTCATTGTGGGACTTCATAATATCTTGAATTAAAACTTCCATCTTTTCTCCTAGAGCCAGCATTCCATTGATTGCATTTGTTGTATATCTGGAGGAATCTAACCTACGGAACTTATTACAGATTGCTCTGTTTAGTTGCGCACCTCTGGCAGTCCCAATATCGGGTATCTCATTTCCAGTTGAATATAAAATTACGCTCGGATGATTATAATCTTTTGCAACCATGCTCTCAATCTCCTTATCCATATTCGAAAGAAAGTTTAATGCAAAATCATTTGGATTTTTATGATTTGTCCACATATCCGTCAATTCATCCATAACCAGCATTCCATATTTATCACAAGCATTTAACATTGCCTTACTCATTGGATGATGGGCACTTCGTATGCTGTTAAATCCTGCTTCTTTTAATTGTTTGCAACGTCGTTCTTCAGCTTTTTCAAATGTTGCTGCCCCAATCACACCATTATCATGGTGAATACAGGCTCCACGCAATTTTACGGTTTCTCCGTTGATACGTAAACCATGCTTTGCGTCTAGCTCTAACCAGCGAATTCCAAACTTCTCTATGATCTCGTCCAAAACCTCCTGTCCATCAAGTACCTTAACAACACATTCATACAGTTCTGGGGTTTCCACATTCCATAACTTTGGATTTTCGATTACGATTTTTTGATAAATAAGTTCTTCTGATTCACTGAACATTGTAACAACACTAACATCCGTTGCCACAACCTGTTTATCATACAAAATCAATGTTTCAACTTTTATTTTTTTTCGTTTTCTTGCTAGATTTTTTATATTAGTTGCAATTTCTACTTCCGCCGATTCTTTTGAAACAGATGGAGTGGATACTCTAACTCCATCCGCTGGAATATGGATATCTGATCCTACCATCAGATTAACATTTCTGTATATACCACTTCCTGAATACCAGCGACTATTCTTTTCTGCTGCATTATCAGCTATCACTTCTATTTTATTCTTTCTTCCATAATAAAGATATTTATCTAACACTACATAAAAATTAGAATAGCCGTACAAATTTGTTTCAACAAGTTCTCCATTTACATATACCATTGCAGTTTCATATACTCCCTCAAATTCCAGCATCACTGTTTTGTCCTGCCATTCCTCTGGAACATCCAGATCTTTTATGTAAGTATAAACTCCTCCTGGACAAAATCCTGTTTGTGCACCATTTCCTGTATCTGGTGTACGTACTTCATGAACCATAGCATCATGCGGAAGTTGTACATCATGGAATTGTAATCCTCCCATGAAAGAAGACATTAATGTTGTACTACCTTTTGTAAATTTCCAATTATCATTCCATTTTGTTATAATCATAATATTTACTCCTTTTCTATTTCCTATGTTTTAAATCCCAATCTGTATTTGCTTTTTCAACTTTCAGGAAATACATAATAATCGTAATGAATACTGTGCAAATCAATGGAAACCATAAATACATAAACTGTAGCATATTAATTGTTGACGATGACTGCTGTGTTGCATTAGCAACATAACCACCAGCAGACAACAATAATCCAGATAAAGCAGATCCAAGTCCACCACCTACTTTAATACCGAATGACGAGCAGGAAAACATAGCACCTTCAATATGTTTTCCTTTTGTGCGTACCGTATATTCAGATGCAGCTGATATCAAAGCGTTAATATCACCTGTTACTGGACTTGTACAAAGTCCTGCGATTGCCATGCATATGAGCATCATTGGAATATTTTTTAGGTATCCTGCAATAATAAATCCGATTCTAAACACAATTGCAGCCATATAACCAGCTAGATTTAATTTATACATTCCTTTTAACTTCTTTACTATCATCGGAGTAAACGCAAGCCCAATTATCATAGGAAGCATCATTGCCGATGAAAATGTTCCCAGTAATGCGGGATTCCCTAATACATATGTCATGTAATAAATACCTATTCCTGTAACACCTGTCTGAATGTACATTAAAATATAGAATGCAGCAATCATCAAAAAGTATTTATTTCCAACCAGAAGTTTAAATGATTCTACAAACGATATTTTACTATGTTCACTATTCTGATTACGTTTTACTCCTTCAGATAACTCTTCTTCTGATAGTTCCTTTACTGAAAAAACTGAAATTGTATTCACAATCAGAGCAATAATTGCGTAAATAATTGCAACCATTTTCCAACCATGAGCTCCCCCGCCCATTTTCTCAACAAAGCCTACCGTTATTGATGCTACTGTAATATTTGTCGCTAATGAGAACATAAAACGAATAGATCCAATTTGAACACGCTCATTTCTATTCTTTGTAATCAAAGAAGTTAATGATGCGTAAGCTATATTATTGGCTGTGTAAAATACTGCATTCAACAGTGTATATGCAATAAAGAAATAAGCATATTTCGCAGTATCTCCCCAGCTTTCTGGAATCGTAAAAACAGCAATGAGCAGAATACTATTTCCAAGCTGTGACCATAGCATCCATGGACGAGCTTTTCCCATCTTACTGTGTGTTTTATCTATGATAGTTCCAAAAATCACATCTGTTATACCGTCTGCAAATTTCGAAAACATGATCAATGTACCAACGATTCCTGCATTTAATCCAACTGTATCAGTTAAGTAGATCAATACAAAACTACTTAGTAATCCAAATACGCAGTTTGCTGCCAAATCTCCTGAACCATAGCCTACTTTATTGTACCACTTCAAATATTTTCTGTCGTTCATATCAATTGCTCCTCCCTTGAATTCACAATTCTCTATTTTATAATTAGATTTCTTTTATCGTAATTATTGTACTCACAAGATCTTTCTTTACAGATCTTGACTCAACATAAACAGAATAATCCAGCTTTCAGACTGATTCCTTTTCATCCTCATAGTTGTTTGACAGATCTATCTACGGCTGAGTTTTCAAATATCACATAAGCTGAACAACTTCATCACCATCTCTTTCTCCAGTATTTTGACATTATCTCTTACGTTTAAATTTCTCCTATTCCCTTACTCCTTTCATTTAATGTTTACGTTAACGGTAATTAAAATTATAAAACTCATCGGCATAATTGTCAATGAGTTTTATAATTTCAATATTTTTTTATCTATTGTTAACAATTTATTGTATTTTATAGACTCCCTCTCTTTGTTCAAATATGTGTTAACGTACACGTTTCTCAATATTTACCTTAAACATCCAATTTCAAATATTCTGTGCAATATGTATACTCAAATTTGTATAGCACATTTTTTCTTCTGGAGTTTTTCCGAGGGCAAGATAATTAAATAAAATTTCTAATGGTTTAGAACCTTGTTTCTCTGGCTCCTGACACACTGTCGCAGAAATAATCCCTTGCCGAATCATATCCACCTGTTCTTTCACTAAGTCATTTGTAATAATTTTAATTTGGTTTTTTTCATCTGCACGATGAATAGCTTCGCATATCCCATAATCAGCCGGATTAACAATATACATAATATTAACATCTGGATATTTCTGAATCATATCTTTTACAGATAAATAATTATCAATTTGATTGCTGCTAATCTTGCAGACTTCCAAGAGTTTCATTCGCGGATATTTCTCTTCCACTTCATTCTGAAACCCTAATAATCTATCTGAGCAACTCCTTACTTTCGTTGGTCCTTCTGTGTAAATGCAAACTTGAGCGTCCTCTCCACCTGCCAATGCAATTAAGCCAGCTGCCATTCTACCTGAATCAACATAGTTACATCCCACAAAAGCAAGATAATCTCTATCAGGAATGATCGTATTATAAAATACTACTGGAATATCACGCTCCTTCGCCTTATCCAAACACAAGTTTATTTCCATTATTTCGAGACCAATCATTGCAATCCCATCAATATCATCTAAGTAATCTAGTGAAATATTGTCCGCTGAATCTAGAAAAATACTTTCTGTACCAATGAAATGAAATACTACCTGAATGCCATACTGCTTTAATTCTTCCGCTTTTTTTCTTGCTGCCTCATACACTTTGTGAAAATATGGATTCCTTTTGGAGTCTGGAATAAAAAAACAAAATTTCAATTTTTTCTTTCTAACCGCAAGACCCTGCGCAACAGCATTTGGTTTATAATTTAATTCTTTGATTACAGACAGAACTTTTTTCTTTGTCTGCTCATTTACCAAACCTCTATCATGTATCACTCGATCCACTGTACCGATAGAGACACCTGCCAATTTTGCTATTTCCTTGATTGTAGCCATTATATACCCCCTATTTCTATGATCAACTATACACTCTTAGAATTATATTTTAATATTTTCCACAGTAAACAAGTTTCATACATAAGATTACTTGCATTCTATTTGTTTATGATAAGAAAAAGCTCTCTGTTTTGCAAGCTAATTCATATAAAACACAGACCATAACCGTCAATCAAATGAACTCAGTCTCCTACTACAATATAAATAAGGGTACTCATTGGCAAAACAGTCATATGCTAACCGCCTTATTGAAAATATATATATATATATGCCAAACTCGTACTTCCTCAAAAAAAGAACAACTCAGTACTAATCTACTGAACTGTCCTTTTTATTTAAGATTTCTTACAAATGAAATCAAATTTCTCTGATTTATAATAGTTTCATTGTGCCTATAAATCACCAGAATAATTAGAACAATAACGATTCCTTTTTGCGAAAGGAGCTCTAAATCTGGGCACCCTTTTGCTCTTACTCCAGATATTGGATTTGTATAACTTATGATACATTTTTATATAACCATCAAGTGTTTCTATCTATTCTACCAAACAATAGGAGATTTAGCAATTTCTTTTCGCCAATCCTATTATATTACTTCTTTAAATTATGCGATCTATTAATTATATGTTAGATATAATCTTTTATCTTTAATATCATTTAATAAAAATACAATACTGACATGAATGAAAAACTATGAGTTTTACAATCCTTTATTGGATACAAAAAAGCCAGTCACACAAACTAGCTTCTTTGTAAAAATAGTGTTCTTTAACTTTCATCTAACCGGATAGAAGGTTGTAATCTAAAGTTTTATCCTTACTTTCCATTTATTTGATGACTTTAGACAAAGCTTGTATACATGTTTAAATGTTTATATCTATGATCGGTGAATGGTTCTTTTTTCTGCCAAGGCTTTTTCTATTTCCGGTGCTTTCTTATCGAGATTACAGAAGAGAAGAACTATAACTCCAATTGCAAAAAGTATAACTGGCACAACTGTATAAATGTTTTTGATAGATGCTACTGTAGCTGCCGTTTGTGCAGTCAGTTTTCCATCATATGACGCAAATGCAAGCCCCCACCCTACGATACCTGAGCCAAGTCCAGCACCAACCTTCATTCCAAAAGAAGTAGCCGAATTTGTAAGGCCATCAAGCCTTACACCTGTTTTGTACTCACCATAGTCAACTACATCCGCAACTAGGGCAAATAATCCTGCGTTGTGAGGTATACCACCAATTCCAAGAAGTACTAGGCCAGTAAATGCCGCTGTAGTTGTTGCTGGCATTACCGCCATAAGAATTAATCCCACCATTTCTAGAATATATCCTAATATCATTGATTTCCAGTTTCCAAGTATTTTTACAATATAAGGATAGATTAAGTTTCCAATCATTTTGGGAAGAATGAAACAAAGAGTTAAAGTTCCCATTAATGTAACACTACCCAAAACGTCTCTAGCATAATAGATTCGTAGTCCATTATTAATTCCTAAAGCTGTATAATTTACGACAAAAATCAATGTAACGAAAATAAAGTACTTATTTTTACCTAATAGTTTAAAAGATTCTTTAACGGAAATAGTGGGTTGATCATTTTTTTCGGCGACTTTTCCATTATCCTTATTAACCATCTCGTTTAACTCTTTATTATTACGTTCTTTAGTAAATGCAAACGTAATAATAAGAATAATTGCTGCAATCACTCCAAAAATTACGGACATCCCAGTCCAACCGAATCTCGTTACTAATTTCTGTGCATTATAATTAATAAATAAAACTGTTGCCATAGTAAAGAAAAATCGAATAGAGCTCATCATCACGCGATCTTTTGGTTCTGGTGAAATTAATGCCAGTAGTGTATTATAGGAGAGATTACAAGCTGTATAAATCACTGCTGCAACAATTGTATACGAAATAGCAGCATAGGCTACTTTTCCACTATAGCTAAGAGAACTAGGAACTGAGAATATAAAAATTAATCCTAATCCCATGGGAATTGCTGTCCAGAGAATCCAAGGACGAGCTTTTCCCCATTTAGTATGTGTCCGATCAATGATACTTCCCATGACCAGATCAGAAAGTCCATCCAAAAGCCTAGATAACAACATGATAGTCCCTATAGCTGCTGCTGCAATCCCTACATTATCAGTGTAATAAAGTGTTAGGAAGGAACCGATAGTGGTCCATACAAGATTACATCCACCATCTCCTATTGCAAATGCAATTTTTTCTGTAAGTGTTGGTCTGTTATTCATTTTCATCCCCCTTTAAATATAAAGTAAGTAATTCTATTGTTTCTGTTCCTTTGTAAACTAGATATAGTTCATTCTCCTCTTTTTTAAATGATGTAGCAGCTTTCCTTACTGTCCATTCATTGCTAGAATGAAGAAATATCGTTTCTTTAAGTGCACCATCTTTAGAAGTATAAATTTCTAACGCCCCCTCTCCCCTTGACCGATATTTTATACCAATATTTTTTGTCTCTTGGAGATTGATGTATTTGTAACCAATTAGAGTTCCATTAGATATATTTTTAATATAACGCTCATTATTCTCACAAATAATATATGGAAAATCTATTTCCTGATTTGTTCTTCCAATAGAAGAAAGGGCTCCCATGTGTCCATTCGTCAAATTACAACAGTACACCGCTGGATATTCTCCAAGACCAGGAAGTGGTTCTGGATTCATTCCACTGGTAGTGATCGTCACTTGAGGAATATCTCCATTTTCATTGATAAATACTCTTTCTGCACACGCCTGTCGGCTGTACTGATTCAATGAAGTATGCCGATGATAGAATATATACCATTGGTTATTTACTTCAACGAGTCCACCATGATTATTTCCCACAGACATAAGTTTATCTTCTTCCCTTCTTCCTTGATAGCCAACGTCACCATTACTGATGATACAGCCTCCGAATTCGAATCCTTCCATTGGTTTCTTACTTCTTGCATAGCAGAGCTGATGTGTGTTAACAGAAGAATACACCAAATAAAAAGTATCCCCTATTTTTCGTATGGATGGACCTTCAAAATATTCATTACCTTCAAAAGAAGTACCTTTTCCATGTTTCAAGCTCGGAATAACTATTTTCGGTCTAGTTTTAGCTGTGAGCATATCCAATTCCAACTCTATGACACTGCCACCCTGTAGATTTTGGTTTTTATATCTCGGAATATTAATCATACATGGTGCAAACCCAAAATATAAAAATACTTTTCCATCTACGTATATAACTGACGGATCGTAGGGCTGGTTTTCTGCCATAACAGTACCATCCTTGTAGCATACCCGTCCTAAAAACTGATATTGCCCAGCTGGTGTATCGCATACGGCAACATTAATAGAATCCTGAAACTTAATACAATAATAAAGGTAGTATCTTCCATCTGGACCTTCTATTACATCTGGAGCATAAAGGGGCAACCCTTCTCCATTGTAAGGATCTTGTTTTTTTTGGTAAATGATGCCTTCATATCTCCAATTACCTAATTCATTTATAGGTGCCGACCATGCAACATAGTCAAGTTCACAATACTCATTTCCATTTTCCCTATCATGACTTCCAAAGATATATAATCTATTGCCAAACACACGAGGTTCACCATCTGGTATATATTCTTCGAGTGGAAGATAAGGATTTATACATTTTTGTACCATTGTTTTTCCTTTCAGTATATATTCTTGATATTATCTTATCTCTTTTTTTAAGGAGATGTTGTCATTCAACGTTTTTTCACTGTCACATTCAGACATTTTAATAATCTAAGAACAATACAAGATATTTTTTTATATAACATGCACAATTCTGCAATCTTTTAATTGTATCATTTTTCTAATTTAAGTGATTAGAAATCTTTTTAGATATAAAAAATTACCTCTAAATAGATTTGTATACGAACTCATCTATTTAGAGGTAATAAATGTAAGTTAAGTCTTTCTTTTCTTCATTTATTAATTTAATTATTAAAGTAAAATACTTTGTTTTAATAGTCTTTCCTCCGCCGAGCTATTTCCCAACATAACTCTACAAACGGTATGCTCATTTTCAAACTGGCAAGTAGTTTCATTATACCATGCAAACTCGTCAACAGGACAGCTTATCATAACTCTTTTTTTCTCCTTAGGTCTTAATAAGACTCGTTCAAAACCTTTTAATGCCTTTAATGGACGCTCCACTTGTGCCTCAGGAAAACCTACATACATTTGAATTACTTCGGCTCCTGTCCTTTTTCCTATGTTATGTACATCACAAAAAGCATATAATCTTTCATCTTTAAGCCTAACTTCCATATTATCCAGTTTAAATTCCGTATAAGATAAGCCAAAACCGAAGGGAACAAGTGGTTTTCTCTTATCATGATCTAGTTTTTGATAACCATGATAATAATCATAGTACACTTCCTTAGCATTCCAATCTAAGACTGGTAAATCCATTTCCCTCTCTGGAATCACAAAAGGAAGCTTTCCACTAGGATTGACATCTCCAAATAAAATTCTGGCAAGTGCATTTCCCCCTTCCATACCTGGATAATAAGCCATCAAAATAGAAGATACAGAGTCCTTCCAGTCATCTAGCATAATCATACTTCCACCAATTAAAACTACGATAGATGTTTTATTAACTCTACCAACCTCTTTGATAAATTCCTGCTCTTGTAAATGAAGCCCAAGACTCTTTTTCCGATCTCCACCTACTGCGCTAGTATATAAGTCCTTTGTGTTTTGAGCCACAAATTCACCTTCATCATGATGATCATATCCCGCGATAAAAACAACTGCATCCGCAGATTCTGCCAGTCTTTTTCCATGAGACACATTAGCACCAGCATAAAAAATTACCTCTGTTGTTTTTGATGAATTCTGCAAGATGCCTTTTAACGGCGAAACTACATATGGAGGAAACACTTGACTAGAACCCTGATCACCAAGATTATCCTCATCGGCAAGTCTACCAAACACAACAATTTTTTTGGTTTTTGCCCGATTTATGGGTAATATATTATCATGATTTTTAATCAATGTAATACCTTCCTCAGCACATTGACGAGCAAGCCTACGGTGATGGAGACAACCAATCACAGTAGAGTCAAATTTCTTTTTATTTTTAGTGGCAAGCAGAGTCCTCATAATACGCAGTACTGCATCATCAATGATACATTCAGGCACTTTTCCTTCCTCTACAGCCTTTATCAATTTTGAACCAAAATACTTAGTTGTAGGCATTTCCATGGTTTGCCCACCGTTTACCGCCTCTATAGTATCTTTGATTCCCCACATAAAATCACTCATAATGAAACCATCAAAATCCCATTCTTTTTTTAGGACCTGATTTAGCAGATAATCATGATGTCCACACATTACTCCACAATATTTATTATAGGAGCTCATAACAGCAGCCGCTCCTTCTTTAATACACTTTTGAAAGTGAGCAAGAAATACTTCTCTCTCAGTCCTTTTGCTACATGTTATATTTACTTGAAAACGCCCGTTTTCCATCTGATTAAAAGCAAAATGCTTAATGCAAGCAATAACCCCTTGCTTTTGGATACCTCTCACCATGGCGGCTCCCATTTCTCCTAACACAAAAGAGTCTTCACTATAAGTTTCCTGGCTCCTTCCCCATCCTGGATGATAGGGAAGATTAATGCAAACACCAGCAAAAAGATTTCCTCCATAAGCTAAAACTTCTTTGGACATAGCAGCTCCAATCTGTTCTTCTAACCGCTTATTAAATGTGGCGCCACGAAGTAATGAAACTGGAAAACAAGTACTTTTCCCTGTCCCACATACAACGCCACGAGATCCATCGCAAAAAAGCATTTGTGGAACTCCTTTTTCATAACTTCCACCTGCTGGATAAGGAAATTCATTATAATGCAGTTTATTCTTTCCTTTAATCGCTCCTCTCACTTCATCGAATGACATTTTCCCACTCATCAAGTCCACTTTTTCTTCCAAAGTCATAGAGTTCATAATCCTTTGTGCCTGATAAGTTTGTTTCTGATTTACAACTAATAGAATGAATGACCCTTGAATTTACTAAAATTAAATCTCCAGGGTTCATACTAAACACCCCTGTATCAACTCGCACAAGAATTGTTCCTTTCAAAACCACAATTAGCTCATATTCGTAATGCCAATGAAAATTGCTAGATTGTATCATTGTAACAAAGGTTCGAATTTTACCCTGATTTTCATATTCAATTGATTCAAATGTATATCTGCTCATAATCCTATCCTCTTCCACAGTGTAAATCATTTCCATCTATTCTACCAAAGAACAGGAAGCTTAGCATTTTGTAGCTTAAGATATGGAATTACGTTCCATATCTTCTAAATAATCCTCAATCAAACTCTCTTGATATCCTGCCAGCTCAGACTCTAGAATTAAGTTCTTCACTTGATTTAACTCTGGAACATCAATAGCCTTACATTTCTTCAATCTTGTATCTGTAAGCCTAACATTTGACATGGCCTTTTCATAATCCTTTTTTGTATAACGCCACAGGCACAAACTCTTCCCATATCTATGTTTTAATCTCTGAGCGATTAAAATTCCCTCTGGATCAAAATCTCCGGCATAATATAAAGTATATCCTTCCTGATACAGGATATCCAAAAGAACAAGAGAAGCCAAGTGGAGCTGACCATTCGTACAAATAATAGCCCTTGGGTATTTGGTTCTTTCTACTAATTCAGAAAACACTCCTGAATTTTCTACAACATAAACTACATTTCCTTCTATTTTTGCAGACTTAATCTTGGATAATGTCAATAATGAAACCTGAAATGGCTCATTCTCTTTTATAAAACCTTCTCCACCTTCATGCATGGTACCATCATCTTTTTTCATATGTATGCCATATATATTGGTATAATTTAAAATGTCCTCACGCATAAGACCTACTCTATATAACAATTCATTCTTTACTATGGTCTGATAGTTATCTTGTTTTTTATTTTCTCCTTCGTGATTCATGTTCATATTAGAAAAATAACGGGCCATAGACAACAAAATAGTATTTCCTGTTGTTCCTTCATCAAAATAGTGGGGATTCTTAGTCATTTTAGTCGAAAATATAGCCAGACGCTCTGCTTTATTTTCAAATACTGGCAATGCATTCCCAGCATTTAGCAGTCCTTCTATACCATCATGATCTTCTTCTAACATCTTGCTTACCAACTGAAAAATCGCCCCTCTTTGATGATAAATAAACCTTAACCATGCTCCGCTAAAAGTGCCTTCATATACTTCAATTATATTCCCCCATAATCGCTCTTCTTTTTCCTTTTTTAAGCTTTTTTCCTCTGCCTTGGTCTGAATAGGATGATAAAAATATCCATTTAGTACGTCTTCTAATGTTACCCCCGAGAATCTAGTATTTTGAAGGATCTTGTCCATGCGCTCTAAAGATATGGTAATGGTCTGCTGTTTCCTGTAACTTTGCTGGAAAAAGCCTTCAAGAACATCTCGTTCTTCATCTGTAGGTTTAGTAATCACCACACTACCACCCACACGTCCTAAACTACGATACCTATTTTTCATTTTCGAAAAAAGTCTATGAAATCCCTTTTTTGATTGAAAATATAATATACATTCTCTTGTTAATTCATCCATTGCTTTACTTCTTTCTACATTCCGATTCTATCTTTATGATTGTGTCCTTTTGTTTCGCCCATCCTTTAGCATCCTCTGAATACCATTCCAGATATAGGAGATAACTGTTACATATTTTACATTCTCTGGTCTAATTAACTCATATATTGCCAAACTTGGTACTGTCTCATAATCTCCCCAAAGAATCTGTGAATTGATCATAAAATCAAATTCAAGCTCAACCATCAGTCTGAACATATCCTTAATATTAAGTTCATCCACCCCTGCAAATGCTTCATCCAATGAAATCAAACGAGGAGCATCATTTCTTGCACCATCATATTTTGCAACTACTGCCGAAAATAATGGTACATACATGGCCATGGCCTTCTCACCACCACTAAATGTAAAGAATACTCTATCCGTCAATTCCTTTTTTCTTTCCCCTGACTTCTGACTTTCCAGTTGAAATTCAAACCACATACGATAATCTAAAATCTCTTTCATCAGCATATGGAAAGACTTCTGGGTATTGGTATCATCCAACTCTTGACGGGCTTCTTGAATCTTGGAACGAAAGTGCTCTGACATTTTTCTATACTCCGTAGGAGTCATAAGGTCTGCATCTTTTTTGAGTAAAGTTACTAATTCACTAGTATCTAGCTGATTTTCGTGTTCCGCCCTCTTACTCTTCCAACGAAGGCTAAGCTT
>DVLR01000203.1 GCA_018715425.1 Candidatus Merdenecus merdavium | reverse complement strand
CCTGTAAATTCTTGTGACAAATTTCATTTGCATCCAACATGATCTTTCGGTCATATTCCCTTGCTTGTTCCTTAGCAGCTTCTAGAATTTCATCTGCTGTTTTATTGCCATCATCTATAATTTTTTTAGTTATGTCTTCTAGACTGGCCATATCGATTCTCCTTTTCTTCTAGTTAAGCTGGGTACGTAACGAATAGCATAATAATAGATCCTACGAAACCAAGGATTGCATATGTTTCAACAATAGCCGCTAAGATAATTCCCTTTGTGTTTTGCTCTGGATTTCTTGCTAATATTTGCATCCCTGCTGCTGATACTTTACCTTGAGCAATTCCAGATAAAAGTCCTGCTAACCCTACTGGTAAACTAGCTGCTAATAGATAAAGACCTTGTCCCATAGATGGATTTGTTGGTAGCATTAGTAATACAATCAAGAAACCAATAATAAATCCGTACAGTCCTTGTGTACCTGGTAAGAGTTGCAAAAGTAAGGCTTTTCCAAACTTTTCTGGTTCTTCGGTAACAACACCTGCTGCTGCTTCACCAGCAATACCACAACCTTTAGCAGACCCAATTCCAGCTAAACCAATTGCTAATGCTGCTCCTAAAGATGCAAAAATAAATCCACCATTTTCTATAAAATAAGCTGTTAATGTCATCTTAATGACCTCCGTTTTCTTTATTTTTAATTTTTGTATTCTCGTTTTCTATTTTAAAAGGACGATAGGGCTTTCCACCACCATCAAAAAACTTTCCAAAGAACTCCACATACTGCAAACGGCAGCTATGAACATAGGCTCCAAGGAGTGATAGACCAAAGTTTAAACTCTGTCCTAAAATTACAATGATGCCTCCAAAAATAATTCGTCCTAATGTTCCTGGAATAAGACCTGCCATTAAGTTAAAGGAAAAGGCAATATATGCACCAGATAATCCAAGTGCCACGATTCTTGTATAAGACACAATATCTCCGATATATCCACTTAATCCATAAACTCCATATAATCCTTCTCCGATCTTACCTCCCATGGTTTTACTGTTACGCCCTTGGGTACAGGCAAGACCCACAAGACAGGCACCAAAGATGATGCCGAATATTTTAGGATTGATTCCTGTTATTATCTGACTACCTGTTAAAAGCAGGAATGTACCACTTAATAGTGTCAGAATCCATAAAATGGAATCGCTGAAAATCCCGAAAAAATCTTTTTGAATATAACAATTCATTCCCTTTAATATTAAACCACATATAATATGGATAAAACCAATGATCAAAGAGAGTACCAACATCATACTAATATCCGTTTGAGTATCTAAAATAGTTTTAAAAGTACCATCCCCAACTGGAATCACAGCAAAATATGTCATACCAAAAAAGCTACCATATATAGCTCCACAAATCGTAACGGAAATACCAAGATAAAAGAACATTTTTATGGATTCTCTTAACTTATCTTTTAAATCTACAAACTTCAAGAGAAATAGGCAACCGAGTGTTAAGATTAATCCATATCCAGTATCTCCAACCATTAAGCCAAAAAATATGATATAAAAGATTGCCATAATTCCCGTAGGATCTAATTCATTGTACTTAGGTAAACTATACATCTCTGTAATATTTTCAAAGGCTTTAAAGATCCCTTTATTGTTTAATTTAATTGGAACTTGAACATCATCTTCTGCCACTGCCTGACTTTCTAAAAAATACTCCGTTGTACAAACATTACTTAACACCTGGCGTAATTTATTCTCCTCAGATGCAGGGACCCATCCTTCCAAATATAGCACCCTTGTAGAAGTTAAGATGTGCTCCATAACCTTTTGTCTGCTTAGCATGATATCTACTGCATCTTGCTCAATTAAGACATCTTGATATTCAGACGCCAAGCTCTTTAATTCTTCCTTGCATCTTTCCCTTTCTGAAAGTATCTGAGTTTGTTTTAGATGATATTCTTGGATCTGTTCCTCAGGAGTCTGATCCAAGTCTAGCTCCAAAACAGGAATCCCTTTTTCATATAAATATTGATTTAAAGACTTCTGTCTGTCCTGGGAAATGAGCAATAGATAAACATCCTCTTGTCTAATCTTTCCCTGTCTTTCTATATAGAGATCTTCATATGCTTGCTCTAATTCCTCTTTGATCATGTTCCGATCACTTCTTATGGATATCAGAACACCATAAACTGTTTTCAATTCCTTTAATGCATTTGGAGGGAACCTTAAAAAATCATATGGTTTTAGTCTCTCAATTTCTGACTTTAACCGATTCTCTTCTTGTGCTAAAAGCTCATCTTTACCTGTGACTTCTTTCACTTTTCCGTGCACTTCTAGAAGATCAGGATCTTTTAAATAATTGCAGCATTCCTCATAAGTGACAACTGGTCTTTTTTCTGTCAATTTTTTCTTGGGAATAAAAGGCTTTAAAGCCTTAAGCGTAGAATCCACAACAGCCTTGTATTCGGTAAGTTTATCTTCATCTAAACTTAAATTTTGACTCATATAGGAATATTCTTTTGGCAAAGCTTTGATATCTAGCTCTTTTACGTGTACATTACCAAGTTGCTGTAATTGTTTTAATAGTTCCTCTCGAAAATCCAGAAAAGTGATGATTGATATCTGTTTCATCCTTTCAATCGACATGTTTCAACACCCTCATCTTTATCTGTTTAATAGCCCTATTAATCTGTTCCTGATCAGGAAATTCATACGCCTTTTTATTATCTTCATTTTCCTGCTCTAATATCAAGCATTTCTTAGCCGCTTTTTCCTCTGCGGCTTCTAAAATTTCTCGTCTCTTCTGTTTACTTTCATCTATCTTTTTTTGATACATATGATCGGACTTGGCTTTATCATCTTTTATCAAAGTTTGTGCTTTTTCTTTTGCAGCAACAATTGCAAGCTCTGCCGCTTCTTCGGCCTCTTTAATTGCTTGTATCGAATGAATAGACACCCCTAATTCCTCCTTTCCTATCTATAAAAACTACACTTACATTTTTGTGTGTTTCATAAACTGGATTCATGTTTATTTTTGGTCAAAAAAAGGAAACCCACTCTCAAGAAAAATGAGCACCCCCCCCTAAGTAGCCCTTTTAACTTGAAACAGTTTCCCGCTCAACCGTATACATAAATACTCATCCAATTACTGTGAACTATACCACAACTTTTAAGTTTGGTCAATATATTCAGCACTTGTATACAATGTATTTTTATATGAAAATAAGCACCCTATTTAGAGAGTACTTATTCTTAGATGTGGGATAAGCATCCTTATTTACCACAACATTTTTTATATTTTTTTCCACTGCCACAAGGGCAAGGATCATTTCTTCCTATTTTGGGTCCTTTGACGATGGTTCCAGCTTTTTTACCTTCTCTAAATAACTCTTTTTTCCTCTCTGGATCCAGTAGCTTGTCCCATGCCGGTATATTATACAACCAGTCTGCCTTTGCGTCTACCATATTAATATACAATTTCTCTTTATCAAAAGCTAGCGATACAGGAGTATCTTCTTCCAGTTCTTCGATAGGATTCGGCTCTATTAAACTTTCATCTATTCCATCTAAAAAACCAACCATATTCATAACAGAAATATTGAATTTTTCAGCTAATTCTTTTACCGTTCCTTTTACTTCTACATCTGGATCCTCTAATAACTTTTCATAAATATCTTTTTCTAATAAAAAATAGTTTGTCCAGAAGTCTTGTAATTCCTTTTTGTCTGTGTTCTGAGAATAAGCAATGTCTATCCACTCTTGTAATAACGCCATATAAATATACCTTCCTTTTATGTTAGATTTCACTATGCCATCTAAATTTAAGCATTAAAAAAACATCTTTTTTATTACACATAGAACATTATATAATATTTTCAAATAATTATCAAATACTTGTATAAACTTTCTTGTTTCATCCCATACTATAATTAATCTTAGAGATCCGTTCAGTAAGAAATCTTACAAAACGATTTAAAGATTATTGCGTATTCTCTTTATTTATTGGATCCCCCCTCCAATAAATAAACATTTACCAATGATAATTTGAAATACTTATCCTCCCATAATCCCCTTAGGAATGCTGGCTTACACGTTTCTAGGGGGATTTTTTCGTTACTTTCTATCAATATATTCCTCTAAATCAATTCTACCACATTTTCTTTCTATATTCTTTACATATCCATCTAATACAGAAAAATAGGATTCCAGCAATCGATTAAAGGTTTCCCAATCTCTATCTCTGTAGCACATTTCCATACGTTTTAAAACAAAGTGTAACGTCGAATTATAATCTTCTTGATTGTTTACCATAAAATACCTCCCAATAAATATTTTATTTACTCTTTTTTAGATCATTTCAGATATCTCTTCCTTTGATATACGGTTTCTATCAAGGTATATTCCATGATGTACGTTTGGTATTCACCTAAAATTAGTACAAAAAGCTCTCCTCTTAGACATGATTCCATTATACCCATTCTATTGGGCATATTCAATACTGGAAATAGAACTTATACTTTATGTTGTAGAAATATTCAACTTAGGGGAGGGATTATGTACGATTTTGACCCATTATGGGAAACTATGAAAAAGAAACAAATAAGCACTTATAAACTGATCAACACTCATCAGATAAGCAAGGGAACCCTTGATCGATTAAAAAACAATAAAAATGTTACGATTGAAACTCTTGCAAGACTTTGTATCATTTTAGATTGCCACCTTGAAGATATTGTAAATATCCATATGTAAGTAGGATTACTATATGAAATAAACCTATTACATATCTCATCATTTCCTATAATATACCATTTGAAAATGCAAATGTCAATATATATTTTGCATTTTTGAGCAAAGGTGACCCTTACACCTCACCT
>DVLR01000019.1 GCA_018715425.1 Candidatus Merdenecus merdavium | reverse complement strand
AAAGAATCCTCCGTAAACAAATTCAGTTGCCGAAAATCATCTTCCTTGGCCAATGCCATGCTTTCATGGATTAAGTGATTGGCTGTAACATATATCCGCCGAACTAGCAATTGATCATTCACCGTTCTATCATATAGATCCAATGCTGCCTTCATCATCAGCTTTGCAGAAGATGTCTGCCGTCCAAGATTAGCTGTACCGTGAGCATGTTTAGGAATTTGGCGTCCGTACCCATCGGTAGAAACTGCTCCTCTATATGTCTTTCTTACTTCTGAATCTTGCAAACTTTCTTTATCATACCCTACGGTTAAAACTAATTGATCGGTGAGTACCTTCTGATCAAGGAGATCCAGTGCCAATGCATCCACCATCTCCTGCACCACCACCCTTGCTTTCTCAATGGTATAAGGACTTTGGAGTACCTGCCCCGATCCCATACTATTGGAACGAGGTCGATATGCTTTAATATCTGCCATGGTACATGACTCCCAGCCCCAGGCATGATCAATTAACAATTCTGCATTTACACCGAACAACTTATACAAAAGACCTTCATTATAATATTCATCTTCTCTTCCAACGGAGCACCTTGCCACATCTCCCATAGTAAAGAGTCCAACCTGCTCTAATTTTTTTGCATATCCCCTACCAACTCGCCAAAAATCCCGAATAGGCCGATGATTCCATAATTGCTGGCGATAAGTGGTCTCATTTAACTCTGCAATTCTTACACCATATTGATCTGGAGCAACATGCTTTGCTCCAATATCCATGGCGATCTTACAAAGATATAAATTAGTGCCGATTCCTGCCGTTGCCGTAATTCCTGTTGTTGATAAGATATCTTGAATCATCTTACTTGCTAACTTACGAGCCGTAAGCTGATAGGTGAGTAAATAATCGGTAGCATCTATGAAAACTTCATCAATAGAATATACATGGATGTCTTCTGGAGCAATATATTTTAAATAAATATGATAAATCTTAGTGCTCCACTCAATATAATGGGACATTCTTGGTGGCGCAATGATATAGTCTACAGCCAGCTCAGGAGAGGCTTTGATCTTCGTATCATCACTAGAAGATCCTTGGAATACCCTCCCTGGAGCCTTACGCTGCCTTTCTATATTGATTTCTTTTACCTTCTGTACTACCTCAAACAACCTTGCACGACCTGGAATTCCATATGCCTTCAGGGATGGGGTTACTGCAAGACAAATGGTTTTCTCGGTGCGACTTGAGTCAGCAACTACAAGATTCGTTGTCATTGGATCTAACTGCCGATCTACACATTCTACCGATGCATAAAAGGATTTTAAATCAATAGCTATATAAGTACGGTTTTTGTTCTTCACCAAATCACACCTCTTTTCCAACTCTTGGCCCTTACAGAACGTTTGTTCTTATTATAGCTTATTTATCCTTTCCTTTCAATGGTAATTTCACCCGTTTTGTATGAAGATCCATTATTTACTATAAATATAGCTATTGCTCTCTTTAAACTCTCGAGGTGACATTCCAAACTCCTTTTTAAACGCCCGGTAAAAGCTAGAATAATCTTGAAATCCATAGAGTAAATATGCCTCACTAATGCTGACATTTCCTGCAATGGCATCTTTCACTGCCGCCAATCGTTTTTTGGTGATATATTGATGGGTGGAAATCCCTATATTATCTTTAAACATATGAGCGATATAATACTTGCTCACATAGAATTCTTTTGACAATCTGTCTAATGATAAATCTTCTTCTAAATGTTCTTCTATAAAATTCATTAAGTTTTGATATAGACGCAACTCTTCCCGTGAAGTTTTAGGGTGTTTCTGTTCATGAACTACTCTATTTAAATGTAAGACCAGATCGTTGACACAAAGTGATAATCTTGCTTCCTTACCAAATCTATTGGAATTAAGCTCCTCTATGAGACCAAAAATTTTGGATTGAATGGTATTAAAGGAAATCACATCGTTATGGAAAACATATTCTTTATTAAGCTGAACATATTGCATCAGATATACGTAATCAGGTGAAGCATCGGTGAGACGATGACAATACTTCTCGCTAACCCAAAAAACAAACCTTCTGTAGGGCTGTTCTTGGCTGCGGATCACTACATGATGTTTGATATGAGGTGGAATCAAAACCATATCACCTGGTGTTAAAGGATACTCCTGTTCTTCAATCCGAATGACAACATCCCCTTCTAAAAAAAAGTAGAATTCATAATAATCATGTTTATGACTTTCCATTTGCAAACGTGCTAAGTCATGATAATAATAAATTTCAAAATCTTCCGAATACATATACTGTCTTCTACTAAATGCAGTCTGTAAATTTTTTTTCATTCCATCCTCCTTATCATCAAAAAACAAATTTTCTCATCCAACCATTGGATTTCTGTCTTTACTTTATCACAAAACCACAACTTTTACAATGTAAGCAACAAGTTCACCAATTGCTTTTTTTTTAGAATAACTTATACTAGATTTAACAGATAATTTTCTTTAAGAAAGGATGATTTGATTATGGAAATGACATTAAGATGGTATGGTTCAAAATTTGATACAGTAACTTTACAACAAATTCGCCAGATTCCAGGCGTAACAGGTGTTATCACAACCCTTTATGATACAGCCCCAGGGGAAGTATGGAGCCGTGAACGTATTCGTGAAATGGTAGCAGAAGTAGAAGCTGCTGGACTACGAGTTTCTGGTATTGAAAGTGTTAATGTCCATGATGCCATAAAAACTGGTGCTGCTGACCGTGATGTGTATATTGACAATTATATCGAAACCCTAGAAAATTTAGGAAAAGAAGGAATTCATTTAGTTTGTTACAATTTTATGCCAGTATTTGACTGGACCAGAACCGAACTTGCAAGAGTGCGCCCAGATGGTTCCACTGTCTTAGCTTATACCCAAGATGCTGTAGATGCATTAAATCCTGAAAACATGTTTGAATCTATTGCTGATGATATGAATGGTACCATCATGCCAGGATGGGAACCAGAAAGAATGGCTAAAATCAAAGATTTATTTGCTATGTATAAAGATATTGACGATGATAAATTATTTGAAAACTTAAAATACTTTTTGGAACGTATCATGCCAGTTTGTAACCAGTATGATATCAACATGGCTATCCACCCAGACGATCCAGCTTGGAGTGTATTTGGTCTTCCACGTATCATCATCAACAAGAAAAATATTCTACGCATGATGGATATGGTTGATGATCCACATAACGGCGTAACTTTCTGCTCTGGCTCCTATGGAACCAACTTAGAAAATGATCTTCCTGATATGATTCGCTCTTTAAAAGGAAGAATCCATTTCGCCCATGTTCGTAATTTGAAATTTAACTCTCCAACAGACTTTGAAGAAGCTGCCCACCTTTCCTCAGACGGAACCTTCGATATGTATGAAATCATGAAAGCATTACATGATATCGGATTCACAGGACCTATCCGCCCTGATCACGGTCGAATGATTTGGGATGAAGTAGCTATGCCTGGATATGGACTTTATGACCGTGCCCTTGGTGCAACTTATTTAAATGGATTATGGGAAGCCATTGTGAAAGGAGAAAAATAATATGCAATTAAACGAAAACGGCTTACAAAACCGCACTGAATGGGAGGCTAAGGGTTATCATCTCCCTTCTTACTCTCGTAAGGAAGTTACCGAAAGGACAAAAGAAAATCCTTTCTGGATTCATTTCGGCGCTGGTAATATCTTCCGTGCTTTTCAGGCAAATGTTGTACAAAACCTTTTAAATGAAGGAGTACTTGACCGTGGCCTAATCGTAGCAGAAGGTTTTGACTACGAAATCATTGAAAAAATGAATTTACCTCATGATGGCTATAGTATTCTCGCTACATTAAAAGCCAATGGCTCTGTAGAAAAAAACGTAGTCGGTAGCGTTGTAGAATCCTTAACATTAGATAGTGATAATGAAATGAGCTATGGCCGATTAAAAGAGATCTTCACAAAGGATTCTCTACAAATGGCTAGTTTTACCATTACAGAAAAAGGATATAGCCTAACAGATGGTAAAGGAACGCTACTACCATCTGTTGCAGCCGATATGGAGCAAGGACCAGATGCACCCCAAAGTTATATCGGAAAAGTGGTTGCACTGCTCTATACCCGGTATCAAGCTGGTGCTAAACCAATTGCTATGGTAAGTATGGATAACTGTTCTCATAACGGAGATAAACTCTATGCTGCTGTATCTGCTTTTGCAAAAAAATGGGTGGAGAATAAACTGGTTGATGCTGGATTTGCTGCATATATTGATGATCCTGCTTCTGTGTCTTTCCCTTGGTCTATGATCGATAAGATTACACCTCGTCCAGATGCTTCCGTAGAAGCAATGTTAAAATCCGATGGTGTAGAAGGACTTGATCCAGTCATTACTGCAAAGAATACCTATATTGCTCCTTTCGTTAATGCCGAAGAATGTGAATATCTTGTTATCGAAGATGCCTTTCCTAATGGACGTCCAGAACTGGAAAAAGGTGGTCTTATCTTTACCGACAGAGAAACTGTTGATAAAGTTGAAAAGATGAAGGTATGTACCTGCCTAAATCCACTCCATACCGCTTTGGCTGTCTTTGGTTGCCTACTTGAATATGAATTGATTTCAGCAGAAATGAAAGATGAAGCTTTGAGAAAGCTAGTAGAGAGAATTGGCTATGTAGAAGGTCTTCCAGTAGTAGTCAATCCTGGCATCTTGGATCCAAAGGAATTCATCGACACCGTGCTAAATGTTCGTATACCTAATCCATTTATGCCAGATACACCACAACGAATCGCTACGGATACATCTCAAAAGTTAGCTATTCGCTTTGGCGAAACCATCAAAGCATATCAGAATTCTCCTGATTTAGATACTGCTGATTTGAAACTGATTCCACTGGTATTCGCAGGATGGCTTCGATATCTGATGGCAGTTGATGATAAAGGAAACTCTTTTGAATTAAGCCCAGATCCATTGTTAGACTCTCTGTGTCCGATTCTAAAACCAATCACACTTGGAACTACAATGGACGTAGAACCTATCTTAAAACCGATACTAGAAAACGCCAATATCTTTGGTGTAAACCTATACGAAGTAAATATGGCCAAGCTTGTATGTGAATATTTTTCAGAAATGATTGCAGGCCCAGGCTCCGTTAGAAAAACCTTAGAAACGAGGACTGCTTAATGGCGAATCCATTTATTCATGAAGACTTTATTTTATCTGGCAAAACTGCTAAAATCCTATACCATCAGCATGCCGAGA
>DVLR01000202.1 GCA_018715425.1 Candidatus Merdenecus merdavium | reverse complement strand
GGATCAACATCTGGATGATTTGACCATACAGCGATCTTGGTACGTGAACCAGCTTCTCTTGCAATACTTTTTATTTCTACAGTACCATCACTTACTTCTGTTACTTCTGCTTCAAATAATCTTTTTACAAGCTCTGGATGGGATCTTGACACTAAGATTTTTGGTCCTTTTGGAGTATCTTTTACTTCTACTATATATAATTTGATTCTCTCCGTTGGAGTAAAAACCTCTCCCTTTACTTGTTCGCTCTCTGTTAAAATTGCATCTACTTTTCCTAGATTAATACTAACATTTTTGCCAAGATATCTTTGAACAATACCTGTTACGATATCTTTTTCTTTTTCATAGTACTGATTATACAGTACTTTTCGCTCTTCTTCCCTAATTTTCTGTAAAATAACGTTCTTTGCATTCTGAGTTGCGATTCTTCCAAATTCCTTTGATTTGATCTCCACATTCACAATATCCCCAAGCTCATATTTGGAATCTTTTAATTTAGCATTGGTTAGACTGATCTCAAGAACCTCATCTTCTACAGTCTCTACAACGGTTTTTTCAGCATATACTGCATAGTCACAAGTTTCAGGATCTATTTTTACTTTTACATTATCCGCCTTACCAAAATGGTTTTTACATGCTTGAAGTAAAGATTGCTCAATTGCTTCTAGCAATGTTTCCTTGCTGATATCTTTTTCCTTTTCAATGATATTTAAGGCTTCTAATAGTTCTTTGTTCATTTTTTTTACTCCTCCTCATTATTAAAAATCAAATGCCAGTCTGATTAAGGCAATATCTGATCTTTGAAACACCATATCTTCTTCATCGAAACTTAATGTAACAGTATCTCCATCATAAGCCTTTAAAATTCCTATGAATTCTTTTTGTTTGTCAACTGCTTTGTATGTTCGAACCTCTACTTCTTCACCAATGCTTCTTTTAAAGTCTTTTTCTTTCTTAAGGGGTCTTCCAAGTCCTGGTGAACTTACCTCTAATATATAAGCTTCTTCAATAAAATCATCTTCATCTACTAGTTCGGAATATGCCCGGCTAATCGTCTCACAATCATCAATTGTGATACCGCCTTCTTTATCTAGATAGATTCTTAAATACCATGTACCAGCTTCTTTTATATATTCAATATCTACTAATTCAAACTGATGTTCCAAAATTAAAGGAGTAATAAGACTCTCCGCTTTCTGTTCGTATATTTCTCTTTTTGACATTACATTCACCTACCTTCGTTTCTATTTACGATCCTTTTAGCAACTATATGACTATCTGGATTCGCCATGGAGGCAAGAAAAACTTCTTTCTTACCGCAATCGCTAAAATGAGAGTGGACTTTCGCCCACTCTCATCTCGTCACGTACTTTTAAATCTATTATAGTATATCACTCTTACCCCCATAATGCAAGGACTACTTTTATAAGTGCACTTTTATAAGCGCACTTTTACACCTTTCGTATCTCTCTTTGCAATTTTGAGTTTAGTTAAAGTGACTACCTTCTCTTTATAGGTAATTTCTTTATCAAAGTGATCACCGGTAAAATAAATCTGCTCCACTACATCTCCACTATCTAATTTCATTCCCCTTACACCAATGGCACCTTTTTTCTTTTCTGCTACTTCTTCTAGAGGAAATCTTAAAAAAATTCCTTTTTTTGTTTGCAAAACAACATGCTCTATTTCATCCACTGGAAATACGGAAATCACCTTGTCTTCGTCTTGTAACTTCGTCGCTGACACCGTTCGCCTGGTTACGTTAAACTCATTTCCTGGTACTTGCTTCATCATACTTCTAGAAGTTGTAAACAATAATTTCCCATCTATAATAGATGCTAGACTGGAAACATAAATTATTTCTTCTTCCGTGCTGTTGTAATTCCCTAGATTATCAATAGGGACCCCTTTATCTCTAAATTTTCCATATGGAATATCCGATATTTTTATGAAGTGTAATTTTCCCGTATCTGTAAAGATTAGAATTTTATCCGTATTCATAGAATGAATCACATATTTATTTTCTTCATCTGCTGCCTCTTTATTTCTTTCATAAGTAGGGACATCAATGGTTCTTGAATAACCGAAACGATCCATTAAAAAGACGACTTCCATCTCTTCTATCTTTTCTTCTTCATATACAGCTTCTTTACCATTTTCTACAAGAGTCTTTCTTGGCTTAGCAAATTCTTTTTTAATCTTATCTAATTCCCTTATAATGACTTTATCCATGTTTTTTTTGTTTCCTAGGATACCTTCATACTCTTTAATATTAGCAAGGGTTACATCATAACTCTTTTTTAAAGCCTCCACTTCTAAACCGATCAAACGATATAAATGCATTTCTAGAATGGCAGTCGCTTGCCTCTCTGTAAAAGCCAACTCTTGAGCCTCTTTTTTAGACGATTCATGTTTAAATTTAATATCAGTAATATCACCATTGACCAAACACGCCTTGGCTTGTTTGATATTTTTGCTACCCCGCAAAATCTCAATGATTAAATCAATAACATCACATGCTTTTATTAGACCTTCTTGGATCTCTTTTTTACCCATTTCTTTGTCCAAGAGAGTTTGGTACTTTCTAGTATTAAGCTCGTATTGAAAATCTATATTGTGTTTTAAAATATTCTTAAGTCCTAATGTTTCTGGCCGACCATCGGTAACCGCCAGCATATTCACACCAAAAGTATCTTCTAATCTAGTTTTCTTATATAATAGTTGAATTATATTTTCAGCATCTGCATTTTTTTTAAGTTCTAATACAATACGGATGCCTTCCTTAGAAGATTGGTTGGAAATATCAACAATATCCGTCGTCTTTTTTGTCTCTACTAAAGAGGCAACATCATTTAAAAACTTACCAATATTAGCACCAACCATAGTATAGGGAATCTCGGTGATCACAAGATTATTTTTGCCGTTCTTACCTGGCTCTATCTGTACTTTACCACGAAGTTTTATTTTCCCCATACCTGTTTCATAGATATTTAAAAGATCATCCTTATTCACCACCAAACCACCTGTTGGAAAATCAGGACCTTGGATGTATTTCATTAAATCTGTCAAAGTGATCTTAGGGTTCTTCATATATGCCTTCGTAGCATCGATCACCTCGCCTAAATTATGAGGTGGAATACTGGTAGCCATGCCTACAGCAATTCCTTCTGCACCATTGACTAATAAATTAGGAAAACGAACAGGCAAAACCGATGGTTCCTTTTCAGTTTCATCAAAGTTTGGAAGAAAATCTACAACATCTTTGTCTAAGTCAGATAAAAATGTTTCCTGTGTGATTTTTTCTAACCGTGCTTCGGTATAACGCATGGCAGCGGCTCCATCACCTTCTATTGATCCAAAGTTTCCATGTCCATCTACTAGAGGTTGCCCTTTTTTAAACTCTTGGGACATGACTACAAGAGAATCGTATATGGATGAATCACCATGAGGGTGATATTTACCCATGGTATCCCCCACAATACGCGCACACTTTCTGTAAGGTTTGTCATATTTAATCCCTAGTTCATACATATCATACAAAGTTCTCCTTTGTACTGGTTTTAAACCATCACGTACATCTGGAAGAGCTCTTGATACAATAACGCTCATGGCATAATCGATGTATGATTGTTGCATAATATCTGAAAATTCCGTACGGATAATTTGTTCTTCCATATCTTTCTCCTCTATTATATATCTAATTCTGCATTTTGGGCGTGTTCATAAATAAATGCTCTTCTAGGTGGTACATCTGTCCCCATAAGCATTTCCGTTACACTAGATGCCATTCTTGCATCTTCTATTTCTACTTGCTTCAAAACCCTAGTCTTAGGATTTAATGTGGTCTCCCATAGCTGTTCGGCATCCATCTCTCCCAAACCTTTATATCTTTGCAATGTAAAGGTTCCCTTTTGATGTTTACGATATTCTCTTAAAGCTTTATCATCGTATAGGTACTCTTCTTCTCCCTTTGAAGTCATGGCTTTATAAAGGGGGGGCATAGCCAAGTACACATGACCTTCATAAATCAGTTCTGGCATAAAGCGATAGAATAAAGTCAATAAAAGTGTGCTGATATGAGCGCCATCCACATCGGCATCAGCCATAATGATGATTTTATTATAACGAAGTTTCGTAATATCAAAATCATTACCAAAGCCCTCAGAAAATCCGCAGCCAAAAGCATTGATCATGGTTTTGATCTCTGCATTAGCAAGTACTTTATCAATACTAGCTTTTTCTACGTTTAATATTTTACCTCTGATAGGCAAAATAGCCTGAGTGTGACGATCTCTAGCTGTTTTTGCAGAACCTCCTGCCGAATCTCCCTCGACGATAAATACTTCACAAATACTAGGATCTTTACTTTCGCAATTTGCCAGTTTTCCGTTAGAGTCAAAAGAATATTTTTGTTTGGCTAATAAATTTGTTTTCGCTCTTTCCTCGGTTTTCCGAATCTTTGCAGCCTTTTCTGCGCAGGATAAAACACGTTTTAATTGATCGATATTTCTATCGAAATAGTAGACCACTTCATCACCTACTACTTTTCCAGTTGCTTTTGCTGCATCTTGGTTATCTAGTTTTGTTTTTGTTTGTCCTTCAAATCTAGGTGTAGGATGCTTGATAGAAACTACAGCCGTCATACCATTTCGAATATCTGCTCCAGTAAAATTATGATCTTTTTCTTTTAAAATACCAATTTCTCTTGCGTAGGTATTCATAATAGAAGTGAAGGTAGTCTTAAATCCAGTCAGATGGGTTCCACCTTCTGCATTATAAATATTATTACAAAATCCCAATACATTTTCATGGAACTCATTAATATAAGAAAAGGCTATTTCTACTTCGATCCCTTCTGATTCCCCTTTGATAAATACTGGCTCTATTAAAGACTCTTTATTTTTCGTTAAATCTTTTATGAAGCCAATAATTCCTTGGGGCTCATGGTATTCCATATGCTCTATTTCTTCTCCCCTTTTATCTTCAAAGATAATCGTAAGTTCTGGATTTAAGTATGCTGTCTCATGCAATCTACTCTTTATTTCTGTAGATGCAAAACGAGTTTTTTCAAAAATCATCTCGTCTGGGAGAAAATTGATTTTCGTACCAGTATTCTTTGTTTTTCCAAGAGTCGGCAATAAACCATGGTTCAAATCAATCACTGGAATTCCTCTTTCATATCGATCATGATGAATCCATCCATTTACACTTACTTCTATATCAAGATATGCAGATAAAGCATTGACAACAGAAGATCCAACACCGTGAAGACCTCCACTTGTTTTATACGCCGAATCATCAAACTTACCACCTGCATGAAGAGTAGTAAAAACCAGGCGCTCTGCAGAAACCCCTTTTTCATGCATGCCCACTGGAATCCCCCGTCCATTATCAGATATTGTTGCAGATCCATCCTTTTCCAAAGTTACTTGAATCAGATTTGCAAAGCCCGCTAGATGCTCATCAACAGAGTTATCGACTATTTCATATATTAAATGGTTAAGTCCCTTTCTTGATACACTTCCGATATACATTCCAGGCCTTTTTCTTACGGCTTCTAATCCCTCCAATACGGATATACTACTAGCATCGTATGTTGTCTTTTTTGCCATATCTTAATCCTTTCTCACTAAATATTCTATATAGTATGTTAACTATCTTTTACTCTCCCAATTCTATGAGCTATTTAGTCCATATCTTTTATTTCTTTCTTATTGCTACCTTATCTCTTTATTATGTCTGTTCAAACTAGCGTTTATTATAACATTGGTTTTTTATTTTTGCAAACAAATGTTTGATGTTTAGCCGTATGCCTTCTCAAATTAACCAAAATATTCTATCATTAAAAAATGCCTATTCATAGGTTTTTCCTATTTATAGGCATTTTTATTCCTTATCATCTCTTATTTACATTCTTTCTGGAGCACTAAATCCTAGTACGTCGATACATTGTTCAAGAACTTGTTTTGTAACCTTTAATAAATTGATCCAACCAGCTTGTTTTTCCTGATCTTCTTCAGATAAAATCTTAGTTTCATGATAGAAACGATTAAAATCATTAGCTAAATCATAGATATACGAACAAATTTTATGAGGAGCCCTTTCTGTGAAAGCTTGATCTACCACATGATTAAAGTTTGCAAGCTCTAGCATCAGCTGTTTTTCACTTGGACTACTCGCTTTTAGAATGGTATTTCCTTCTAAAGACTTACCACTTTCTCGGTATTTTGCCAAAATAGACTTAATTCTTACAATGGTATATAAAATATATGGACCTGTATTTCCTTCAAAAGAAGTAAAACGATCGATATCAAAGACGTAATCTTTCGATGCTTGATTGGATAAATCTCCATATTTAATGGCAGATAGTCCCACAATGGCTGCTGTTTGCTTTCCATAAGATTCTTCAACAGAATGGTTATCTGTAATCTTTTTAAACATTTCTTGATTAATTCCATCGATTAAAGATTCCAGTCTCATGACTCCGCCTTCTCTTGTTTTGAAAGGCTTCCCATCTTTTCCATTCATGGTTCCAAAACCTAAGAAGGTGAGTTTCGTATCTTCTCCTACCAATTTCGTCTTTCTAGCGCAACGGAATACTTGCTCAAAGTAAAGCTCCTGACGCTTGTCCACAATGTAGATGATTTCGTCTGGTTGAAATAACTTCATACGCTCTACTATGGTGGCCAAATCCGTGGTATTATAAAGAGAGGCTCCATCTGACTTTAAGATCATACAAGGAGGGATTTCCTTCGTATCTCCTTCTTCTTTTACATCAACGACTAAAGCTCCCTCATCTAAATGAGCATAACCTTCATCCTTCATATACTGCACCATGTCTGGAATATAAGACTGTGCATCGGATTCTTTCTTCCAAAGATCAAAAGATACATGTAATTTGTCATAGTTCTTTTTAAGATCCGCTACTGAAACATTTAAGATATGGTTCCATAATGCCATATATCCAGCATTTCCATGTTGTAATTGAAACGTTGCCTCCATAGCTGCTTCTTTATAAGATTCATCTTCTTTGGATTTTCCACTAGCCACTGGATAGATCTCTTCTAATTCTGAAATGGTAAAAGGAGGCTCTTGTGGATATGCTCCTTTGTAATCTGGGTCGAAATATACGAGATTTGGCTGGCGAAGCTTCAGCTCTGTAATAATAAGCCCCATTTGAAGACCCCAATCACCTAAATGTACATCACCGATCATCTCATGTCCTACTAAACGGCCAATCCTTTTCATACTTTCACCTATGATGGCTGATCTTAAATGACCAACGTGTAAAGGCTTAGCTACATTTGGACCACCGTAATCTAAAATAATTTTTTTAGGATCTTTGGTCTTTTCGATGGACAAATGTTTATCTTTTGCCATCTGATTTAAAAAATCTGCTATAAAATCACTGGTAATCTTTATATTAATAAATCCAGGCATTACTGCTGTAATTTCTTCAAATATCACATTATCCTTTAAGGATTGAACAACCTCTTCTGCTATTTTAATAGGAGCCTTTTTATAATCCTTTGCAGCTACCATGGCTCCATTGCATTGATATTCACATAAATCAGGACGATTTGATATGGTGACCTTTGCATATTTTTTATCATAACCACATGCTTCAAATGCATTTGTTACTTCTGCAGTGATCATATCAAGTATTTTTTTCATAAGTCCCTCCTTGACTTTCTATAACTTTTTTAAATACAGCGTTCGAATTCTTCTTCTCTTACTTCTATATTATCGAATTCATCCACATTGTTTAAATCTTCTAGATCTAAGGCGACTACTTTCGTTCGCTTTATGGTTCCCTTTCTAAGAGCATCCAAATAGGACTCTACTCCTACGACATAGGCCTTCCTACCACATACTTTATTTTCCTTTAGATTAAAACTTACGATTGTTTTACCAAATATAGTGTTAATCTCAATTTCATTTTCCATTGTAGCATGATCTAAAATGAAATTGGCAATATTTGCAGTAGTACCCTCAAAGTAAAAGCTTCGCTGCAAATTGGGTGTATTAATATAACCTCGAACTAAAGTTTCCATAATAGCGCCTCCTCTAATTTTTAAACTTAAGCTTCATTATAGCATTATAATTACAACATGAAAAGAGCCCTTGTACATTTTTTAGAACTTCTTCCCTTACTATTCTGCACGCGATGCAAATCCGTTGCACTACTTCTCATCTCTAGTTATCTATGATATAATCTTTATAAGATGAAAATCCCTCAATTTATGGGGGATAATACAAGGAGGTTATTTCAATGAATAGTAAAGTTTTTAGAAACTTATCTTATGGCTTATATGTAATATCAACACTAGATGGTGACAGACCAACGGGATGTATTGCAAACTCTGTCATGCAAATCACATCTTCACCTGCTACAATTGCTCTTAGTATGAACCATAATAATTACACAAACAAATGTATTAAAGAGAGTAAAAAATTCGCAGTCTCAATTTTATCTGAAGCTTCTAACCCAAGCCTAATAGGTAATTTTGGTTTTCAATCTGGTAAAGATGTGGATAAATTTAAAGATATCGAAGTTAAAAATATCGATTCTTTATCTGTTATAGAAGACACCTGTGGATATATTACATGTAAAGTGATTGATACTATGGAAACATCTACTCACACAGTATTCTTAGCCGATGTTATAGACGGTAATGTTAATAACAACTCTATTGCTATGACTTATGCTTATTATCACAATGTGATCAAAGGAGTCAGTCCTAAAAACGCTCCTACGTATCTTCCTCCAGAAGAAGATACCATAAAGAAACAAGTATGGGTATGTAGCGTTTGCGGGAAGCCTTATGAAGGAACCATCCCTTTTGAAGAATTACCAGACAGCTATACTTGCCCAGTTTGCAAACAACCAAAAAGTAAATTCGTATTAAAACAACTCTAATACAGAACAAGAATACATGGAGAACAAAATGAACAACTATCAAATATTTTGTGATTCATCCTGTGACTTACCTGATGAGTTTATATCTCTATATCATATTGTTCGTATCCCCTTTTACGTATCTTTTGATAAAAATACGTACAAAAGGGAATTAGTTGATATTTCCTTGGATGAATTTTATACGACAATGACAGCAAATCCTACTTTCCCTTCCACTTCATTGCCCTCTGTACAAGATTATATTAATAAATTTAAAGTCGCAATTGAACAAGGCTTGGATATTTTATGTATTTGTTTGTCTGCGAACTTCAGTGGTTCCTATCAATCCGCTTTAAATGCTAAATCTATCTTAGAAGAAGATTATCCTCATGCCAAGATTGAAGTCATTAACTCCATTCAAGCTACTGTTGGTGAGGGTTTAACAGTTCTACAAGCAGCATATATGCAAGAAGCGGGATATACATTAGAAGAAACAAAAAATAAACTTTTAGAACTTAGAAAAACTTCTAGAATTTTATTTACTGTGGATACCCTGGACTATTTACAAAGAGGGGGACGAATCGGAAAAGTCTCTTCCATCGCTGGTACTTTATTAAATCTAAAACCATTAATCGAGTTAAAAGAAGGAGAACTTTTACCTTATGGAACCGTAAGAGGAAGAAGCAAATCTCTTTCAAGAATTTTGGAAATGACTGATGAACACTTTAAATCCAATCAGCTATCCTTTGATGATTACGATTTTGCACTAGCTACTGGCTCTTGTGAAGGAGATGCCTATAAATTAAAAGAAGGATTGGAAGATATGATTGGAAGACGTATCTCCTACCCTATGTTTTCCATAGGCATTACCATTGGAACTTATACAGGTCCTGATGCTTTAGGACTTTGTTTTATTGAAAAATATAACAGGAATCACGAAAAGCATTGATGAAAGAAAGGGACTTGCCACACTTTTTAAGTGCTACAGCCCCTTTTTCATCTTAATTCTTCATTTCTATCTTACTATCTTTGACGATTCATTGCATCACTATTCATGTCTTAAAGCATCAATGGGATTTAAGTTTGCTGCTTTTATAGAAGGTAATAATCCAAATACAATACCAATAAACATGGAGAATGCAACGGATCCAACAATTGCTGAAACGCTAATTGCAACTTGCACCTCTGATATTTTAGAAATAACCTCTGATAGAATAATCCCACAACCTACGCCTAGAAGACCTCCCAAACTGGTTAATACAGATGCTTCTGTTAAAAATTGAACTAATATCTTACCTTTTCTTGCACCTATGGCCTTCTTTAATCCTATTTCTCTAGTTCTTTCTGTTACCGATACTAGCATAATATTCATCACTCCAATACCACCGACTAAAAGTGAAATACTAGCAATCCAAAGTAACTGTTGATTCGTAGAAGAACTCAGTTCTTGTAATTTTTTTGCCTGTTCCATAATATCTTTTGATTTATAACTAAACCTTTCCACACCTGAGGTAATACCTTCATTTAAAATATCAGCACACTTCTTACCTGCAGTACTCATTACATCTGTATTGGATGTTTTTAGTAATACGTGCTGTGGCTCATCAAAAGAGTAAGCAATTGGCCATGA
>DVLR01000201.1 GCA_018715425.1 Candidatus Merdenecus merdavium | reverse complement strand
GGATGGCAACGTTTAGGTAAAAATGAATCCACAAATACCATTGAAAATAAGATCATAGAAGTTCTTACAAAGATGACTGGGGAAGATATACAACTTTTTTGCGGTTCTCGTACCGAAGTTGGTGTTCATGCTTATGAACAAGTCGTTAATTTTAAAACAAATACTGCTTTAAAACCATATGAAATCAAACATTACTTAAATCGTTATCTTCCCATGGATATAGCCATTCTGGATGTTACAGATATGCCTGAGCGCTTTCATGCTAGCTTAAATGCCATCTCAAGAACCTATCTTTATCGCATTTCTGTTGGCGATAGCCCTAGTGTGTTCGATCACAAATATACCTACTATTGCTTTGGTGTTCTAGATCTTGATGCAATGAAAAAAGGGGCTGAATATCTTGTTGGTACTCATGATTTTAAAAACTTTTCCACTGTAAAAAGAAGCAAATCTACAGTAAAGACCCTATACAAAGTGGAGATCTATGGAGATGAAAAAGAAGTACAGATCACGATGCAAGGAACAGATTTCCTTCATAATATGGCAAGAATGATTTCTGCAACGTTAATGGAAATTGGTCTAAAGAGAAAAGATCCTAAATTTATCGAAGAAGTATTAAAAGATGACAGCACTACATTAGCCTGTGCTCCAGCCGATGCCCAAGGATTATTCTTACAAGAAATCGAATATTAATTTGAATCCTATTCTCCATGTACATCCAATGAAAACAGACGCTGGAAGCTTCCTTACTAAGGTCTGCATTTGATTGGATGCAAGGAGTTTAGGTAAATCTTGGTTTTTATGATTCCACGCTACTTTTCTCTGTTATGGTGCTAGGATCCACACCATATGTATAAATATATATTTCTACATCTTCTTTCAATTTTTCCCAAGCATCTTCATGCTCAACGTAATATTTAGGACAATTTTTCCCAGTCACATCATAATGCCTAATAATATCGTCTATTTGCAAATCAAATCTCCCGCATAACCAAGCAACTAAACGGACCAAAGATTCATATGTAGCATCGGTAAACTTACCTGTTTCATCTGGATGGCACACTTCTATGGATATTGTATCATTGTTCCTTTGATTCGATGCATAGGCAACTTCATTGCTTGGAATACATTGAATTATTTCTCCTTCAATTCCAATAACAAAATGGCTACTGGCCTTGGTATCATGAGTATCCTTTAAATTTTCAAAGTAATCTCTATTATTCTGTGCTGTACTACCTGGGTTGGCCGTATAATGCACTACGATCCCATTAATAGAATCCGTTGCCATCCCCGGCCTTGAATATTCATTTGGAGTTAAAAGCTGAACATCAAATTCTGGGCGTTCCTCTATCACTTTGGTTAATGCTCCTGATGTTTCTATATTACCTATAGCCCTATCCAAAACTGGTATTCTTTTATGAAAAAACATTTTATTTATGAGGAAAACCATAAGCAGCACTATGAGACCTACAATACCAACCATAATGGTTCTTCTTAAAATTTGCTCTTGTCTTCTTCTCTTCATTCTTTGATATCTTCCGTCCATTTTATCACTTCACCTTATATTTTAATTCTCTCTCTATTTTTCACTATTTATTATACATGAAATTCAAGATAAAAGCTAAAAATAAATGTTTAAAAAATCACCCATGTAGATCCTAATCTCCACGGGTGATTTCATTTCTATTCATACTAACAGCAATTGTCGCTAATGTATCTCCTAATTGAGAGAAGATTACCGATAACTCTTCTATCTCATCTTCTGTTTTATCCTTAGCGATGATACAGGAAATTGTAGATATAAAAGTTACTAATTCACAGGGCTGCATCATTTTTATCACCTCTTCCACCCTCCATTATATGAGGGAAAAAGAGGATAAATTCCTATTCTACGCTATAGTTAGGAGCTTCTTTTGTAATATGAATATCATGAGGATGAGATTCCTTTAATGATGCTGCAGATATTTTTACAAACTGTCCTTTTTGTTTTAATTCCTCAATGGTTTCGGCACCACAATACCCCATTCCAGAACGAAGACCGCCCATCAACTGGAATACCGTATCTTCTACGGTTCCTTTATAGGCTACACGACCCTCAACACCTTCTGGAACTAATTTTTTAGCATCCGCTTGAAAGTATCGATCCTTACTACCATTTTCCATTGCTGCAATAGATCCCATACCACGATATACTTTATATTTTCTTCCTTGGAATAATTCAAAACTTCCTGGACTTTCATCACATCCAGCAAAAATACTACCCATCATGCACACATTGGCACCTGCTGCAATAGCTTTTGTCATATCTCCAGAATATTTAATGCCTCCATCAGCAATAACAGGAATACCAGTATCTTTTGCCGCTTCGTAACAATCCATAACAGCCGTTACCTGAGGTACACCAATTCCGGCTATAATACGTGTTGTACAGATGGATCCTGGTCCAATTCCAACTTTTACTGCATCTACTCCAGCCTCTATTAAAGCTTTTGTAGCATCATACGTAGCAACATTTCCTGCAATCACCTGTAGTTCAGGATATTTTTCTTTTACTTGGCGCACTGCTTTTAATATATTTTCTGAATGACCATGTGCGGAGTCGATGACGATAACATCTACTTGAGCTTCTACTAACGTGTCTACTCTTTCTAAAATATTAGTTGTAATCCCAACTGCTGCTCCACAAAGCAATCTTCCTTGTGCATCTTTTGCAGATAATGGATATTTGATTTGTTTTTCAATGTCTTTAATCGTTATTAATCCTTTTAAATTAAAATCATCATCTACAATTGGCAATTTCTCTTTTCTAGCTTTTGCCAAAATCTTTTTAGCCTCTTCTAAAGTGATTCCTTCTTTTGCAGTAATCAGCCCTTCAGAAGTCATAGATTCTTTTATTTTTTTAGAAAAATCTTCTTCAAACTTTAAATCACGATTGGTAATAATACCCACCAGCTTTTTACCTTCTGTTATAGGAACTCCTGAGATTCTAAACTTTGCCATTAAATTATTGGCATCATCTAAGGTATGTTCAGGAGATAGATAGAATGGGTCAGTGATTACACCATTTTCAGAGCGTTTTACTTTGTCAACTTCATCGGCTTGCTCTTCAATTGACATATTTTTGTGTATGATTCCAATACCACCTTGTCTAGCCATAGCAATAGCCATGCGATGCTCTGTAACGGTATCCATCCCTGCACTCATCATTGGAATATTTAACTTGATGCTCTTGGTTAGATTGGTTGATAAGTCTACTTGATTAGGAGTCACCTTCGAATAAGCTGGTACTAATAATACATCATCAAAGGTAATGCCCTCTCCAATAATCTTGCCCATTTTCAATTCCTCTCTTTCTTCATTTTATGTGTATCCGCCTGGTCTAGATAAAGCTGAAGGTATTTCCTCTCTGGGATTAGCGGATGATTGTATAAAAAAGATAGTTATACTATCTAAAAAAGTTATAACTATCTTCTCTCGCTTCTAATAATTTCTTAGTCTACCAAATTTATAAATCCTTGTCAAATCATATATTAAAATATTAGGTTCAATCAAAAAATACTTTTCTAGGTGCCATCCTTTTGATATCATTTAACATTACCTCATTAGGTTCAAAAAGTACTTTTTTTAATTCTCCCTCCTTAGATAGAATCATGGCATAAATTTTATGCTCTGAATCCATAGAGGAATAATCTAGTGTTTTTATTTTTGGATTATTGTTGTATGAATCCATTTGATGTGATGTTACTGGTGCTAATAATTCTAAACTAGATAAATCCAAACTACAGACTCTTTTTCTCTTTGTTTTGGACATGATTTTATCGATATCCAACTCTCCATTCACATATAAGTACTCATATTCTAAGTTCCATCTTGGAATCATAAAATAACTTATTACTCCTAGTACTATAGCCCCGATCAAAAATAAAGGCATGATCAATCCAATAATCACCATTGCCACTGTTAACGCAATTAACACAATCTTTTTTACCTGATCTACCACGGGTGTTTTTCTTTTAATGATTTGCTCTGTATATAAGTCACTCATGACCTTCCTCCTTGTTGTCTTTCCTCCTATTATACATAACTTCAGTAAACTTTAAAAGCCCCTTTATGGAAATAAATATTCTATGAATTCAATAACCGTATCAATATGATTACTACTTCCTGGGATTCCAAGAACTACTGGAGAATACGGAATTTCTTCCTGTGCTACGTATAAAGGGCTCTCATCAATACGTAATCCATATGGAGCCTCTTCTAGCATTTCATATTGGGGATGATCCAAAGTAGAATCCTCTGTCTCCTGACGAACGCTATTCATATATACCTGTTCTTCAACTCTAGCATATAAATCCGCTGGTAAGGTCTCTTTTAAATCTAGAAAGACACCTCGCTCAACATAATACTCATATACGTCTTGTGGACATATGACAAGATCCAGTTGTTTCGCACCTAACAAGGTCATAAGTTTGGTATTGGCCTCCATAGATGTTACATTACCATGATCAAAAAATATCTGTAAAGATAAATCCACCGTAAGTTTCTGAGTTTTTTCGTCGATATTTAAAGAATCTTTAAAATTATTGATAAAGGAAATATCCTCTTCCTGTGTAGCAGATGTATTTAATACAGCTGTATAAAGCACTTCCTTTTGTTTGCTATTTTGATAAATATCCACTCCCCCAATGATTAGTATGACTAGTAATACAATTCCAGCTAAAGCTGGTTTATAGTAATCCCATATATAAACTAGTTTTTCTTTCAAGGTCATGGTTTTTAGCTTGTCCAATTCTTCTGTCGCTTTTTCTTTCAATGTCATGTCCATACGATCTTTTTTTTGTGCCACGGTAATCCCCCTGATTCTTCCTTTTATAGTAAGTTTTCATCTTATTTTGAAATTGTAACATAAAAAGGGACAGAAATCTATGACTCTGCCCCTCATATATTATGGTTTCATTTTTATTTTATAATGTTTATAATTTTTACATCATTCCCATGCCTGGATTAGCTGGCATTGGAGGAACATCTTCTTTAATACTAGCTACAACAGACTCTGTTGTTAATAAAGTAGATGCAACACTCGTAGCGTTTTGAAGTGCACTTCTAGTTACTTTTGCTGGATCAAGGATTCCTGCTCCAACCATATCAACGTACTCTTCCTTATAAGCATCAAATCCCATACCAACTTCTAATTCTAAAACTTTATTGATCACTACAGATCCTTCAAGTCCAGCATTAGCTACAATGTGGTATAGAGGAGCTTCTAAAGCTTTTAAGATGATTTTAGCACCAGTTTTTTCATCGCCTTCCAAACCTTCAGCGACTGCAGTAACTTTTTTAGATGCATGAATGTAAGCAGATCCACCACCAGCGATGATACCTTCTTCTACTGCTGCTTTTGTTGCTGCAAGAGCATCTTCTAAACGAAGTTTTGCTTCTTTCATTTCTGTTTCTGTAGCTGCACCAACACGAATGACAGCAACTCCACCTGCAAGTTTCGCAAGTCTTTCTTGTAATTTTTCTGTATCAAATTCAGATGTTGTTTCTTCGATTTGAGCCTTAATCTGTGCGATTCTGCTTTGAATAGCTTCTTTATCGCCTTCACCATCTACGATAACCGTATTTTCTTTTTGAACTTTAACAGATTTTGCACGACCTAATTGTTCGATGGTAGTGTCTTTTAAGTCTAATCCTAATTCATCAGAAATTACTTGACCACCTGTTAAGATAGCAATATCTTCAAGCATAGCTTTTCTTCTATCACCATAACCTGGTGCTTTTACTCCAACAACGGAGAAGGTTCCTCTTAATTTGTTTACAATTAAAGTAGTTAATGCTTCACCTTCAATATCTTCTGCAATAATCAATAATTTAGATCCTGATTGAACGATCTGCTCTAACAATGGAAGAATATCTTGAATATTGGTAATTTTCTTATCTGTAATTAAAATATATGGATTTTCTAATAAAGCTTCCATTTTATCCATATCTGTTGCCATATATGCAGAGATGTATCCTCTATCAAATTGCATACCTTCTACAAGGTCTAATTCTGTTTTCATTGTTTTAGATTCTTCAATAGTAATAACACCATCGTTGGTTACTTTTTCCATAGCATCTGCTACTAATTCACCAACTTCTTCATCTCCAGCAGAGATAGCTGCAACGTTTGCAATTTGTTTTTTACCACTGATTGTTTTGCTCATATCAGCAATAGCCTCAACTGCTACGTCCGTTGCTTTCTTCATACCTTTTCTAAGAGCTACTGGATTAGCACCTGCTGCAAGATTTCTGATTCCTTCATGAATCATAGATTGAGCTAAAACAGTTGCTGTAGTAGTACCATCACCTGCAACATCATTTGTTTTTGTAGCAACCTCTTTTACTAATTGTGCTCCCATGTTTTCAAAAGCATCTTCTAATTCAATTTCTTTTGCAATTGTAACACCATCATTTGTAATAAGTGGTGCACCAAAAGATTTATCTAATACTACATTTCTTCCTTTTGGTCCTAAAGTTACTCTTACTGTATCGGCTAACTGATTTACACCAGATTCAAGTGCTGCTCTTGCACTATCTCCATATTTTATTAATTTTGCCATCTTACTCAATACCTCCTAAGGTCATTCTTTTTTCATTTTATAATCTAATAAAGCAAATATCAATTATTCTACAATTGCTAAAACATCACTTTGTTTCACAATGATGTATTCATTTCCTTCTAACTTTACTTCTGTTCCTGCATATTTTGAATAGATTACCTGATCTCCTGGCTTCACAAACATTGTGATTTCTTTTCCTTCTACCATACCACCTGGTCCTACTGCAACTACTTCTGCCTGCTGTGGTTTTTCTTGTGCCTGGCCTGTTAATACAATTCCTGATTTAGTTGTTTCCTCAGCCTCTAATTGCTTTAGAACAATTCTGTCACCTAATGGTACTAATTTCATATTATAATTCCTCCTATTCAACCTCTATACAATGAAATCTTTTAGAAGATCCATCGTCTTTTTGATATTGTTGGCACTCGTTGACGTCGAGTGCTAACCGTTAGTAGTTATATTAGTGATTTTTTTAATTTTACGCAAGTATACCAGTGTCTACCTTTTCAATTATATACTTATATTATCTCTTTTATTCTTTATTTTTCTCACTTTATCTCATTCTTGATGTTTTTATGCTTTTTTTATATTTGCAAAGAGTGGATCCGCTAAATTAAATGATAATACTTTAAAGCATTATATATTCCATCATTTAGGATATCGTCGGTTATATAATCCGAAACCTCCATGGGCTCCTTCATGCTATTTCCCATTGCCACACCATATTTGACGTATCGCAACATATCTAAGTCGTTATTACTATCACCAAAAGCATATGTATTATCTAAAGGAATATTCAAATGATCACACACTAGTTGAATCCCCGTCGCTTTATTATATCCAATTGGAATTAATTCATAAAAATCATCCGTATGGGAGATTACTTCGTATTCTTCTTTTAGTTGATCATATACTGGCCCATAAGCTTCAGGACTCATCTTTAAACTAATTTTATTTACTGCTATCTCATCATCCCAATGTTCAACACAAACCAGCCGATCTCCCATCAGTTTTTCAAGGTAAAGAATAAATGGGTCATCACTCATTGCATCACGTTTAAAGTAAAACATTTTTTCTGGTCCTTCTAAAGCTACTTTAGCCTGGTATTGTCCTAGTAAATCAGTGGTTCGTTTTAAAAGATCCTTTTCTATTAAATGATTAAAGAGGCAAACATTATTATACTCAACGTATGTGCCACATCCTGTAATCATTCCATCAAAGATAAGGCCTTTTAATTCCCTATCACTGATATTTGATCTTCCTCTACCAGTATTGATAAAGGCGAGATGCCCTTGTTTTCTTAATTCTTTAATTCCTTCTATGGTACTTTGATTCATTCCATGTTCATAATGCAGCAAGGTTCCATCAATATCAAAAAATACTATTTTTTTACTCATTTTATACTCATCTCCTTCTTCCCATACATTCAGTAGCCTATCGTACGGATTGCTTTGCTTTTTTAGATTTTTCAAAAGAAAAAGAAGCCTTTGGCAGCCTCTTTTTCACGTCCTATCTTAATTCCTTTAATTCTTCTAATTCATCAAAAATAACATCATTTAGAACTTTAATGTAAGTTCCTTTCATTCCTGAAGATCTTGATTCTATGACTCCAGCACTTTCAAATTTACGAAGTGCATTGACAATGACAGATCTTGTGATACCGACGCGGTCAGCTACTTTACTAGCTACTAAAATTCCTTCGCTGCCCTCCAGCTCATCAAAAATATGAGTGATAGCCTCAAGTTCTGAAAAGGATAAGGTGCTAATTGCCGATTTGACAATTTGTATCTTTCGATTCTCTTCAGCATTTTCTTCATTTAAAGATCTCATCATTTCAAGACCTACTACAGTGGTGCCGTATTCGCTTAATATAATATCCTCAATATTATACTGGCCATCACTTTTGTACATAAAGACGGTACCTAATCTTTCTCCTGCGATTTCTATAGGATTGATAATGGCCTGATAACATTCTACTCCATCAGCTACGAAACCTAATGTCTGTAGATTCACGTTTTCTTTCGTCGATAAGACTCCTAAAAAACGTTCGTTCAATAAGCTATCTATGTGACTTCCTACACTATCGTCGATCAATTCTTTTATTTCTACAATTCCTTCACAAGCACTTAAGCCAAGTATTTTTCCTTTTTTACTTATTACCAGGATATTAGAATTCAAGATTTCCGATAAGACTTTGCATATGTCGTTAAATACAACCTTACTTGTACTATTATTATGCAAGAGCTTATTAATCTTTCTAGTCTTATCTAACAACTGTACACTCATTTTCTACCTCCCACTTGCAGCTTCTAGATGATTCTTCCTATTTTATCAATGATAAAAGTTATCAAATACTATCCTTTATATTATTGCTATTTTATCATATTACAATAATTAAATCAATATAATAAGATTCATTCAAGTATTTTTTATTTTTTATTACATATTTACCTTAAATTTCCTTTGTTTTCAGATAAATTATAGCACAGTAATAAATTTGTTTTAAATTAATCGCTGTGCTATCTAAGTAAACTGATATAAACAAGACTGAATCCTTCTAAAGATCCGTTTATTCGTTGACAACCTCCTTTGGCTTTTCTCCAACATAGCCACAAGTTTCATCCGCACATACAAGCTTATTACCTTTTTCTAACATGTATCCGCCACAAGTAGGACATTTTTTCGTAGAAGGTCTTTGCCATGACATAAACTCACACGTTGGATTATCTTCACATCCGTAGTATTTTCTACCCTTTTTCGTCTTTTTAAGGACAACTTCTTTTCCACAAAGAGGACAAGGGACTCCGATTTTCTCGAGATAAGGTTTTGTATTTCTACATTCTGGAAAACCTGGACAAGCCAAAAATCTTCCATGTGGTCCATATTTAATCACCATATTTCTTCCACATTCTTCACAGATGACATCTGTGACCTCATCTTCAATTTTAACTTTTTCTAGATCCTTTTGAGCAGCTTCTACTGCCTCTTCTAGATCTGGATAAAAATTACGGACAACGGTTTTCCAATGGACTACTCCCTCTTCTACTTTATCCAATAAGGATTCTAAATTAGCAGTAAAATGTACGTCGATAATACTTGGAAATGCCTGTTTCATAATATTGTTTACAACTTCTCCAAGCTCTGTTATATATAAATTTTTATTTTCCTTAGCTACATAGCGGCGATTGATAATTGTGGTTATGGTAGGAGCGTAAGTACTTGGCCGTCCAATTCCTAATTCTTCTAAAGTCTTAACTAGAGATGCTTCAGTATAATGAGCTGGAGGCTGTGTAAAATGCTGCTTTTCATCGTAACCATCTAGAGTTAAAACAGAGTCTTTGGTTAATCCCTTCATCAGCACATTGTTTTCTGATTTTTCATCATCTTCTTGTGTATATACAGACATGAAACCGTCAAATACGATCTTAGATGCTGATACGGTAAAGATATAATCATTTGCACTGATCTTTACAGATGTAGTTTCGTATCTAGCATGATCCATACGGCTTGCTACAAACCGTTTCCAAATTAACTGATACAATCGATATTGATCTCTTGATAGAGATTCTTTCATAGATAATGGCAAGCGTGAAATATCTGTAGGTCTTATAGCCTCATGAGCATCTTGAATCTTTTTGCCATCTTTTTTAGGCTGTTCCACTTTAGAAACGTATTCTTCACCATAGTTTTCTCTAATATATTCTCTAGATAGTTGATCCGCTTCTTCTGATATTCTGGTTGAGTCTGTACGTAAGTACGTAATAAGACCCACCGTACCATTTCCTTTGATGTCAATTCCTTCATATAACTGCTGAGCCAGTCTCATGGTCTTTTGAGTAGAAAAGTTTAAAGCCTTTGAAGCTTCCTGCTGTAACGTACTCGTTGTAAATGGTACAGGAGCTTTTTTTATTCTCTCTCCTACTTTAATGTCTTTGACAGCATACTGAGCACCTTCCAGATCTTTTAAAATTCCATCCATTTCTTCTCTTGAATGAATCTCCATTTTTTTATCTTTACCATAGAATTTGGCCTTTAATAACTTCTTCTCTCCTTTTACTTTAATATCTGCATCTAAGCTCCAGTATTCTTCTGGTATAAATGCATTAATTTCATCTTCTCGATCAGCAATAATGCGTAGGGCTACAGATTGAACTCGACCTGCACTCAATCCTCTCTTTACTTTGACCCATAATAAAGGGCTGATCATATAACCTACCAGACGATCTAGGATTCTTCTTGCTTGCTGTGCATCCACAAGATCCATATCGATATCTCTAGCTTCTTTGATAGAAGCTTTAACTGCTGATTTTGTAATCTCATTAAAACTAATACGATAAACTTTCTTATCTTCTAGCTTCAAAGATTTCGTTAAATGCCAAGAAATGGCCTCTCCCTCACGGTCGGGGTCAGTTGCCAAGTATACTTTATCAGCCTTTTTCACTTCTTTTCTTAAATTTGCTAGAATATCCCCCTTCCCACGAATGGTAATATATTTGGGTTCAAAATCATTCTCCGGATCGATACCTAATTGGCTCTTAGGAAGATCGCGGACATGTCCATTAGATGCTGCCACCTGATAATTAGAGCCAAGAAACTTCTTTATTGTTTTCACCTTTGCTGGTGATTCTACAATAACAAGATATTTTGCCATTACATAACCTCCATCATTTATTGCAATCTATCATTTCCCAAAGATTAACGGGATTTACTTTAATATTTTATTACTATTTTACTTTTGCATAATAGTTTTTCCCAGTCTCAACAATATATCCTTTTAGTTCTAATGTCAATAAGTTACTTAAAACTTCATCAAAAGTTAATGGAACTTCATAAAATATACTATGTAAACTTTTGGGTTGGAAATCCAAACAACTATACACCATTTCTTCCATGGTTTCAAGTAGATCTTTTTTATTCTTCACTATTTTTCCATTATTTTTATTAAAAATACCTAGATTTTCTAGCAAATCTTCTATAGAAGTAATGATCCCTGCACCTTGCTTGATCAGCTGATTACAGCCGTAACTTAAGGTATCACCCACTCTTCCTGGAAGGGCATAAATATCTTTTCCTTGCTCCAATGCCATATCCGCCGTAATTAAACTACCACTTTTCTCTTTTGCTTCTATAATAATAAGCGTGTCCGATAAACCACTAATAATCCTGTTTCTCATAGGAAAATTTCTGGCAAGAGGAGGTGTTCCTATAGGAAACTCTGAAATAATTCCTCCTGAATGCAACATCTTCATATAGGTATTAAAATTTTGTTTTGGATAGCAGATATCAATCCCACATCCTAAGATTCCAAACGTCTTTCCACCACAAGCAATGGTGTGTTCTTGTGCAATTCCATCAATTCCTAAAGCAAGTCCACTCACTATCTGTACATGATTTTCTACTAAAGCTTCTACTATTTCTTTCGTCATGGATTTTCCATAATTGCTACATGCCCTTGCTCCTACAATAGAGATACATGGCTTGGAAGGGTCTGGCATTCCTCCCCGTAAATACAATCCTAAGGGATAATCATAAATACACTTTAGTTTTTCTGGATATAAGGGGTGTTCAATACTGATAAATTGAACTCCTTTTTTCTCCAGCTGCTCATATTCTCTTTTAAGATCCCACGTGTTTCTGCTTCTAATCAGATTTTTCTTATCTTGATCCTTTAAAAAGGGCAAGGTATCAATCTCTTTTTCTCCAGCTTCGTAAATCTCTTTGACACTCCCATAATACTCCCATAACAAGAAAATCTTCTTTCGAAAAATACCGGGTATATTGTGTAACCAGTACCAGTAATATTCCTTCATATAACTCCTTCTCCTATGTCCAATATTTTTTATCTAAGGTACGATAACAAAGGGCTTCTATTAAATGTTTTTCAGTAATATGATCCTCCTCTGCTAAATCAGCAATGGTAAGAGCAACTTTTAAAATCTTATGGTAGGATCTAAGACTTAAGTTCCACTTTTGATAGAAAAGCTCCATCATCTTTTCTTCTTTTTTACCAAGAATACAGTATTTTTCTACTCCACTGGAATCAAGATCACTATTAAATTGGTACTCTGTTCCCTCATATCGTTTTGTTTGCCTTCTCTGTGCTTTTATTACCCTTTTACCTATGGTTTTTGAACTTTCCCCTGTTCCCGTTGCTTTTACATCCTCTAGAGACACTATAGGAGCTTCTACACATATATCTATACGATCGAGTAGGGGGTGACTA